>NZ_DAIUCK010000038.1:0-27745 GCF_036846205.1 Rhabdothermincola sp.
CTCCGGCACGCGTTCGACCTGCCAGAACGAAGGGGGTGCCGTTTCGTGACGGATGGGTCACGGTGGCACACTCGCAGGCTTGAGCCCGTTCACGTTCTTCGCCGCCGCCACCGTCATGGCCGCCGGTGCGGCCGTTCAAGGATCAGTGGGATTCGGTGCCGCGCTGGTCGCGGCACCGTTGCTCGCCCTGATCGACCCCACTTTCGTGCCGGCACCGCTCATCCTCGCCGCGCTGATCCTCAACATCCTCATGCTCCGGCGGGAACGCGGCAGTCATCTCTGGCGCGCAGTGGCCTGGCCCATCGCCGGCCAGATCCCCGGCGCGCTGATGGGTGCTGGCCTGCTCGCCCTGGCCGCCGACGACCACGTGCTGGGGGTGGTCTTCGGCGCCATGATCCTGGTCGCGGTTGCCCTTTCCATCTCGGGCCTACGGGCTGAGCCCACCCCACCAGTGCTCTTCGCCGCCGGCAGCCTTTCCGGGGTGATGCAATCGACGGTGGGCGCCGGAGGACCGCCGATCGCGCTGGCGTTACAGGGTCGCAGCGGTCCCGACCTGCGGGCGGCACTCGCCCGGTACTTCACCGTGTCCTGCCTGGTCTCGTTGGGGTTCCTGGTGGCGGTCGGTCAGGTCGGCGGCCGGGAGCTCGTCGACGCTGCCGTCCTGCTGCCGGGGGCGGTCGTCGGGTTCCTCGCGTCGGGATGGGTGTCCCGCCACGTCGATGGGGTCGTGGCCCGCCGGTCGGTGCTCATCCTCTCGGCCATCGCCGCCCTCGCGGTCCTGGCTCGGTCACTGGCATGAGCGCTCCAGGGTCCGGGAGGGATCCCGCCGTCGAGCTGCGGAGCGTGTCGCTGGTTCGCGACGGCCAGGTGATCCTCGATGCCGTCGACTGGGTCGTGCGCTCCGGTGAGCGATGGGTTGTCCTCGGCCCGAACGGCTCCGGCAAGACCTCGCTCCTGCGTATCGCCTCGCTGTGGTTGCATCCCACGAGCGGGCAGGTGCGGGTGCTCGGCCAACAGCTCGGACGCGCCGATGTCCGGCGCCTGCGCGGGCGTATCGGCGTGGCCAGTGCCGGCTTGGCCGATCACCTGCGCCCGAGCCTCACCGCACTCGATGTGGTGATGACTGGGCGGTACGCCGCCCTCGAGCCGTGGTGGCATACCTACGGCGACGCCGACCGGGCGCGAGCCGCCGAGCTGCTCGACCGGATGGGGGTGGGCACGAGGGCGACCCACGGGCTCGGCTCCCTCTCGTCCGGTGAGCGCCAGCGGGTGCTGCTGGCCCGCGCGCTGATGGGCCAGCCCGATCTGGTGCTGCTCGACGAGCCGACGGCGGGGCTCGACCTGCCGGGTCGGGAGGAGCTGGTGGCCAGCCTCGACGACCTGGCGGCCGATCCCACGACGCCGCCCACGGTGCTCGTCACCCACCACGTGGAGGAGATCCCGCCCCGTTTCACCCATGCCTTGCTGCTCTCCGGTGGCCGGGTGCAGGCCTGCGGTGCGATCCGGGAGGTGCTCACGGCCGAGGCGCTCTCGGTGTGTATGGGGATGGCGGTGCAGCTGGAGCGCGATCCGACCTCGGGCCGGCTGAGCGCCCGCGCCCGACGCGAACCGGCAGGCGAAACGCGTGCTGAAGCACGCGTTCGCCCTGCCAGCTGAGGAGTCGGGCGTTGGTACGCTGGCGGCGACCTGCCCCCGGCCACGGAGTGCACCGATCAACCTCGCGCTCGGCCTGCTGGCCGTCTGCTTGCTGATCGTCGCCAACGGGGTGTTCGTCGCGGCCGAGTTCGCGCTCGTGGCTGTGGACCGGAGCCGGATCGACCGGCAGGTCGAGGCCGGCAGTCGGCGAGCCCGGTTGGTGCGGGCTCTGTTGCGGCGGCTGTCGTTCCATCTCGCGGGCGCCCAGCTCGGGATCACGGTGACATCACTGGTGATCGGCTTCCTCGCCGAGCCGGTTCTCGCCGAGGTGTTGCGGCCGGCGCTGGAACCGATCGTGGGCGACACCGGAGCGGTTCGCGGGCTGGCGGTCACCGTGGGCTTCGTGCTGGCCACCATCGTCCAGATGATCGTCGGTGAGCTGATGCCGAAGGGTCTCGCCATCGCGCATCCCGAGCGCACCAGCCGGGTGCTCGCACCCTTCCTCACGGCCTATGGCACTGTTTTCGGACCGCTCATCAGGGCACTCAACGGGGCAGCCAACTGGACCGTGCGGCGTCTGGGCATGGAACCCCGCGAGGAGCTCTCGCGGGTCCGCACCCTCCCGGAGTTCGAGCTGCTCGTGGCGGCGTCCGAGCAGGAGGGCACGCTCGCCGGCTCCGCGTCGACGTTGCTCACCAGGTCGATCCGGTTCGGTCGCAAGACCGCGGCCGACGCGCTGGTGCCACGAACCTCGGTGCGGGCCATCCCGCTCGACGGCACGGTTGCGGACCTGGTGGCCGCCTCGGCCGAGACCGGGCATTCGCGCTTCCCGGTGTATGGCGCGGACCTCGACGACATCCGGGGCGTGGTACACGTTCGAGCCGCGCACACCGTGCCCCGGTCCCAACGAGCGACCACGGGGGTGGGCTCGCTGATGACCGACGTGCTCACCGTGCCGGAGAGCCGGGAGCTCGAGGACGTCCTGTTCGACATGCGCTCCCGCCGCCAGCACCTCGCGGTGGTGGTCGACGAGTACGGCGGGACGGCAGGGATCATCACCCTCGAGGACATCATCGAGGAGATCGTCGGTGAGATCGACGACGAGTACGACACCGTCACCCCGCGCCTCACCCGGGTGCGCGGCCCAGGGGAGTGGGTCCTGTCGGGGGCGCTGCACCGCGACGAGGTCTACGACGCGACCGGATTCGAAGTGCCCGAGGGGAGCTTCGACACGCTCGCCGGCTTCGTGCTCGACCGGTTGGGCCACATTCCCGAGGTGGGCGAGCAGGTGAGCTGGGACGGTTGGACCCTCACCGTCGTGGCCATGGACCGCCGGCGGATCGCCGAGGTGGCCGTCGTGGGACCCGGCGAGGAACCGCAGGCGGAAGGGCCGGGGAGGCGATGAACGTCTGGTCCTTCGCCGCGACGGTGGCCCTGCTGCTCGCCAACGGCTTCTTCGTAGCGGTGGAGTTCGCGGTGGTCGGCTCCCGCCGCACCAAGCTCCAGGAGCTGGCCGCGGCCGGGGATCGCCGGGCCGAGCGCGCCATGGCGGCGCTCACCGACCTCAACCGGGAGCTCGGCGGCGCCCAGCTCGGCATCACCATGGCGTCACTCGGGCTCGGCGTGGTGGCCGAACCAGCGGTGGCCGAGCTGATCACACCGCTGGTGGAGATCACCGGCGCCTCCGAAGCGCTCGCCCACTCCATCGCCTTGGGGATCGCGCTGGTGATCGTGGTCTTCTTCCACCTGGTGGTGGGGGAGATGGTGCCGAAGAACGTGGCCATCGTCGATCCGGAGCGCACCTTGCTCCGGCTCGCTCCGCTCGACCGGGTGTACCTGTTCCTGTTCGGTCCGATCGTGGCCGTGCTGACCGCGCTGGCCAATGGCGGCCTGCGCCTGCTGGGGGTGCGGGCACGCCGAGAGCTGGCGGTGGGTCATACCGCCGAGGAGCTGGCGCTCATGGTCGCCACCTCACGCGAGGAAGGCGTGATCGAAGACTTCGCCGCCGACCTCATGGCTGGCGTGCTCGATTTCGGGGGTCGTGACGTCTCAGCGGTGATGGTGCCCCGGGAGCGGATCGCGTCGATCTCGATCGGCACCAGCGTGGCCGACGCCGAGCGGGTGGTGCTCGAGCGCGGCCACTCACGGTTGCTGGTCACCGGTCGGGACCTCGACGACGTCCGCGGGTTCATCCACGCCAAGGACCTGCTCACCGTGCCGTCGGAGGCCGCGTCGCGGCCGGTGCCGCTGCGCCTGGTCAGGCGCATGCTCGACGTGCCCTGCGACCGCTCGCTCGAGGACCTCCTCCTCGGCATGCGGCGGGCGAGGGTCCATGTGGCCGTGGTTCGGGACCCGGATGGTCGCACCGCGGGCCTGGTCACCCTGGAGGACCTCCTCGAGGAGTTGGTGGGCGACATCCTCGACGAGTCCGACCGGCCCGCGCCGAAGCGCCCCTGACCGCTGATGCCCGGTCGTGCCGCCTCCGACCTCTGCCGGGAAGGACCCCGTGCTCCTGCCTCATGGCCAACTCTTGCCACAGGAGCAACATGCGCCACCTGGACAACGTGAGCCACGGGTGCGCTAGCCTCGCGCGCCGTGCGTGGCGCCGCCTCCGGACCCCTCGCGCTGACCGTCGTGCTCGCCCTGCTGCTCGTGGCGGCCCAGCCGGCTGCCGCCGAGCAGACGCCCGGGCTCACGGAGGCCCGCCGGCGGGCGACCGAGACCACCCGGCAGCTCGCCCGGATCGAGGCTGAGCTCGGGGAGCTCGACGCGCAGGTCAACCGGCTCGAATCCGAGCGGGCGGACGCCGAGAGCCGGCTCGAGGGGCTGCGGGACCGGGTCCGGCACGTGGCTGTGGCGCGGTACACGAGCTCGGGCAGCGATGTCGAGCTGCTGCTGGGTGTGGACATCAACGAGCAGGAGCGCGCCCGGGCCCTGGCCCGATTCGTGACCCAGAGCGATGCCGACGCGATCGACGAGTACCGGGCCACGAAGGCCCGGCTCGAGCGAGCCGCCGCGGAGCTCGCCGCCCGCCAGCACGATCAGCAGGCCAAGCTGCAGGCGATGCAGCGCCAGCGCGAGAAGCTCGACCGGGAGCTGGCCGAGCTCGAGCGGCAGGAAGCGCAGCGGATCGATGCGGAGCGCCGAGCAGCGGAAGAGGCCGCACGGCGAGCCACCGCGGACCGGGCGAGCAGATCCGGAGCGGGACAGCCGACCACCGCAGGCGGCACCCGCGGTGGCACCCCCGCCACCAGCGGGACCGGGAGCACGCGACCCGCACCACCGCCGCCAACGGTCGCCCCTCCCGTCACCGGTGGCGGGCCGTGGATCTGCCCGGTGCAGGGCGCTCGGACGTTCGTCGACTCCTGGGGGGCCCCACGGCCCGGCGGGCGGGCCCACCAAGGGGTCGACATCATGGCCCCGCGAGGCACTCCGGTGGTGACCCCGGTCAGCGGGGTGGTGCAGCTGAAGACCGGTGGCATCGGAGGGCTCACCTTCCGTCTTCAGGGCGACGACGGCAACTGGTACTACGGCGCCCACCTCGACTCCTACGCCGGGGTCGACGGCCGGCTCCCCGCGGGAACGGTGGTCGGCTACGTGGGCGACACCGGTGACGCCAGGGGCACCGGTACGCACCTGCACTTCGAGATCCACATCGGTGGCTACGGCAGACCGGTGAACCCCTATCCCACCGTGGCCAGGTACTGCTGAAGTGGAGCCGGCTGAGCTGGCGAGCGCGCTCGGTAGCTACCTGGGGGGCGAGGTCGGGGATCTCCGCCGGCTCTCCGGCGGCGCCTCGCGCGAGACCTTCGGTCTCGAGCTCGACGGCCGGTCGTTGATCCTGCAACGGGTGCGACCGGGTCCGGTCGCCGGATCGTTCTCCATGGAGGCCGAGGCGGAGCTGCTGTCCGCGTCGTCGCGAGCGGGTGTCCCCGTGGCCTCGGTGGTGACGGCATCGGATGACCCGAGCATCCTCGGCGCGCCGTTCATCGTGACGGAACGGCTGGAAGGGGAGACCGTCGCCCGGCGGATTCTGCGCGATGACCGCTTCGCCACCGCCCGGGGGGTCCTCGTCGGGCAGTGCGCGGCGGCGCTGGCCCGCATCCACCGTCTCTCGGCGCAGGATGCCCCCCGGCTGCGCGTGCAGGACCAGTTGGGAGAGCTGCGGCACCTGGTGGACGTGCTCGGCGAGGCGCACCCCGCGTTCGAGCTGGCGTTTCGCTGGTTGGGGGCTAACCGCCCGCCGCCCGCCACGCCGTCGGTGGTCCACGGCGACTTCCGGCTCGGCAACCTCCTCGTGGCCCCCCAGGGGTTGGTGGCGGTGCTCGACTGGGAGCTGGCCCACCTCGGCGATCCCCTGGCCGACCTCGGGTGGTTCACCATCCGGGCCTGGCGCTTCGGAGGAGCCGCGGAGGTCGCCGGCTTGGGCTCGCTCGACGAGCTGCTCGCCGGCTACGAGGCGGCGGGTGGCCTGCCCGTGGACCGGGAGGCGCTGTACTGGTGGCAGGTCCTCGGCACCCTACGGTGGGGCGTCATCTGCCTGCTGCAGACGTCCGCGCACCTGAGCGGTGCCAGCCGGTCGGTCGAGCTGGCCGCGATCGGGCGGCGGGTCTGTGAGACCGAGTACGACCTGCTGAGGATGCTCCCGTGAGCGCACCCCACGATCGACCCACGGCAGCGGAGTTGGTGGAGGCGGTCCGCGAGCTGCTCGAGCGCGACGTGCTCGATGTGACCGATGGGCAGGTGCGGTTTCACGTGCGGGTGGCCGTGAACGTGTTGAGGATGGTGGAGCGCGAGCTCGCCGAAGGCCCGGTGATGGCGGAGGCCCACGCCCGGCGTCTCGAGCAGGTGGGCTTCACGAGTGACGCGGAGCTCGCGGCCGCGATCCGCGCCGGCGTGCTCGACTCGCGCTACGAGGAGATCAAGGCCATGATCCACGACAGCGTGCTCGACAAGCTGCGAGTGGCCAACCCGGACTACCTGGAGCCAGAAGACCGCGGTTGATCGCCCCCCGGGGTGTCCGCCGGAGGGCTCAGGCGCCCGTGGCGTGGTACCCGCCGTCGACGTGGAGCATCTCGCCGGTGGTCAGGGGGAACCAGTCCGAGAGGAGCGCGACACACGCCTTCGAGACCGCGTCGGCGTCCTTGACGTTCCAACCCAGAGGGGCGCGGTCGGCCCACACGTCCTCGAAGGTGGAGAAGCCGGGGATCGAACGGGCGGCGACGGTCTTGATGGGACCGGCGGCGACGAGGTTCACCCGGATCCCCTGGGGGCCGAGGTAGCGGGCCAGATAGCGGGCGGTGGACTCGAGCGCAGCTTTCGCCACTCCCATCCAGTCGTAGGCGGGCCAGGCCACGGTGGCGTCGAAGTCGAGGGCGACGATCGACCCGCCCGCGCTCATCAGCGGCGCCACCGCGTCGGCAAGCGCTTTCAAGGAGTATGCGGAGACATTCAGGGCCACACCGACGTCCTCCCAGGTGGCATCGAGGAAGGTGCCGCCCAGGCACACCGGCGGAGCGAAGCCGATGGCGTGCAGCGCGCCGTCGACCCGACCCCATCGATGGGCGAGCTGCTCGCGCAGCTGACCGGGGTGTGACGCATCGGTGGCGTCGAACTCGAGCACTTCGGGCTCGACCGGCAGTTTCGACGCGGCGCGCCTGGTGTTCTTCATCACCTTGCCGACACTGGTGAGCACCAGCTGCGCGCCTTGCTCCTGGGCGAGCTTCGCCACTCCGAACGCCAGCGACGCCTCGGTGAGCACACCGGTGATGACGAGACGCTTTCCTTCCAGCAGACCCATGAGACCTCCGACCGCGACGGTGAAGGGCACGTTACCGGCCGGGCGGGAATGCCTGACTCGTCGTCAGGGGTTGGACCGCTGCGTCGGGTCATCGCCTAGGGTGACGGTGTGCAGATCGGGATTCTTGGTGCAACCGGTCCGGCGGGTAGCGGTCTCGCAGCGCGCCTGGCATCGGTGGGCTTCGAGGTGGTGGTCGGCTCGCGGTCGAAGTACCGGGCCATGGAGGTGCGCGACGGTCTGGTGTCCCGCTGGGAGGGCCGGAGCCTCGCCATCGACGCGGCCGACAACGAAGGAGCCGCCGCCGCCGAGGTCGTGGTGATCGCCACGCCGTGGGATGCCGCGGCAGCCACCGCCAAGTCGGTGGCCAGGCAGCTCCAGGGCAAGGTCGTGATCTCGATGGCCAATGCCTTGGCGAAGGTGGGCCACGAGTTCCAACCGCTGGTGCCCCCGCGTGGCTCCGTGGCCGCGTCGGTTCAGGCCGCCGTGCCGCGATCGCGGGTTGCCGCGGCCTTGCACCACGTGCCGGCCAAGGAGCTGGGTGACCTCAATGGCGCGGTCGAGAGCGATGTGCTCGTGTGCTCCGATCATCCGGCGGCCACGGAGACGACCATCGACATCGTCTCGAAGATCCCCGATCTCCGTCCGCTCGACGCGGGCGAGCTGTCGAACGCGGCGCCGATCGAGGCCTTCGCTGCGGTCCTGCTGCAGCTGAACATCCGCTACAAGACCCGGGCCGCGGTGCGTTTCACCGGCATCAACGTCGATCACTGACCGTCGCGCCCAACGTGGGAGGTCGCCCGGCGCGTGATGGCGCCGGTACCCTGCCGGCGATGGGATCCCGTGACGGCAGCACCCGGCGCGACGAGCCGTGGCGTGACTTGGCGCCCATGCGCCTGTACGACACCGCCCGCCAGGCCATCGTGCCGTTCGAGCCGGGGCGAGTGGTCACCATGTACACCTGCGGCATCACCCCCTACGACGCGACCCATATCGGTCACGCCGCGACCTACCTCACCTACGACGTGCTGCAACGCCGGTTGCGGGACCGGGGGCACGAGACCCGCTGCGTGCGCAACGTCACCGACGTGGACGACGACATTCTTCGCAAGGCGCGCCAGCTGGGCGTCCATTACCTCGACCTGGCCGCGGCCGAGACAGCGCGCTTCGACGCCGACATGGAAGCTCTCGACGTGCTGCCGTGCTGGAGCGAGCCTCGGGCCACCTCCGCCATCGCCGACATCCGCGGCTTCATCGGCATGGTCCTCGACCGAGGCCACGCCTACCAGAGTGGGGGCGCGGTCTACTTCGACGTCAGCTCCTTCGAGCGATTCGGGCAGATCAGCCATCTGTCCCGGGAGGAGATGCTCCGGTTGGCGGCGGAGCGCGGGGGCAATCCCGATGATCCGAACAAGCGCGACCCACTCGACTTCGTCCTGTGGCAGCCGTCGGCCGAAGGTGAGCCCGCGTGGGAGTCGCTGTGGGGCCCAGGCCGTCCGGGATGGCACATCGAGTGTTCGGCACTCGCGCTGCGCGAGCTCGACACGACGATCGACCTGCACGGCGGCGGATCGGATCTGATCTTCCCGCACCACGAATGCGAGGCCGCCCAGTCGGAAGCGGCGACCGGTCAGCGCTTCGTGCGTCACTGGATGCACCAGGCGATGGTGCGGATGGGTGGCGAGAAGATGTCCAAGTCGCTCGGCAACCTGGTCTTCGTGAGCGACCTGTTGAAGAGCTTCGACCCCCGGGCCATCCGGTTGGCCTGCATCCAGCACCATTACCGGCACAGCTGGGACTGGACGGACGACCTCATGCCCGAGGCCGCGGAGCGCCTGGAGCGCTGGCAGGCGGCGACGGCCGCACGGGCGTCGACCGCCAGCGAGGAGACTCTGGCGGAGGTGCGCGCCGCTCTCGACGATGATCTCGACACCCCCCGGGCGGTGGCTGCCCTGGACGCGGCGGCCAGTCGGGGAGAGAACGTGGGACCTGCCGCGGCGCTCCTCGGTGTCGAGCTGTGAGCCGAGCCGCAGCGGGATCAGGCTCGGCCGGAGCGTCCCGGCATGGGCTGTGGGAGAATCGGCCCCATGGGATCGGAGGTCGGGCAGCTCTATCCGGTGGCGAGAGCGATCCTCCGGCCGTGCTTCCGTTTCCTGTGGCGCATCGAGGCGGAGGGCCTCGAGCAGGTCCCGGAGCGTGGGCCCGCCATCTTCGCCCCTAACCATCTGTCGGTGATCGATCACTTCGTGCTGGGCGCGGTGCTGCCTCGGCGCATCACCTTCGTCGGCAAGGCCGAGTACCTCGACAGCTGGAAGACGCGATACCTGTTCCCGGCGCTCGGGATGATCCCGATCGACCGCTCCGGTGGATCGGCGGCGGAGGCGGCGTTGGCCGCGGCGGCGAGCGTGCTGGAGCGGGGTGAGTTCTTCGGCATCTATCCGGAAGGCACCCGCTCGCGCGACGGCAAGCTGCACCGGGGACACACCGGGGTGGCTCGGTTGGCCTTGCGGACGGGTGCGCCCATCTTCCCGGTGGGCCTCCAGGGCACCGCGGAGGTCCAGCCGCCGGACGCCCCACTGCCCAAGCCGTTCAAGATGATGCGGGTACGCATCGGCCGGCCCATCGACGTCAGCCGCTACCGCGACCGGGCTGGCGATCGACTCCTACTCCGTCAGATCACCGATGAAGTCATGTACGAGATCCGTGAGCTGTCGGGACAGGAGTACGTCGACACCTATGCCACCAAGCGCAGCGAGGGCGTACCGAGCGAGCCGGGTCGGGTGGCCCACCTCTCGGGGAATGGCGTCGGGAGCGGGGAGAGCCTCCAGGTAGGCTCCGCGGTCTATGGCCGACCAGATCACGATCACGCTGCCTGACGGGACCGCGAAGACGCTCCCGACGGGCTCGACCGCCGGTGATCTCGCGGCGGCGATCGGGCCTCGGCTGGCCAAGGCTGCGGTGATCGCGAACGTCAACGGGGTGGAGCGGGACCTGGTCTGGCCGCTCGCTGACGGCGACGAGGTGGCCATCATCACCGACACCAGCGAGCGAGGGCTCTACACGATCCGTCACTCCACCGCGCACGTGCTCGCGCAGGCCGTGCTGGACCTGTTCCCCGGTGCCACCTTCGCCATCGGCCCACCGGTCGAGAACGGGTTCTATTACGACTTCGAGCTACCCGGCGGGGCCACGTTCAGCCCGGACGACCTGGAGCGCATCGAGGCCCGCATGCGCGAGATCATCGCGGAGGAGCAGCCCTTCATCCGCGACGAGGTCCCCGAGGAGAAGGCCCTCGAGATCTTCCGCGACCACAAGTACAAATGCGAGATCATCCGGGGCGCGGCGGAGGACCCGACGTCGGCCACCGAGCGAGGGCTCGTCCGGACCTACGAGAACCCACCCCGGTTCATCGACCTGTGCCGCGGGCCGCACGTGCCCCACACCGGTCGCCTCGGTCATTTCAAGCTCATGCGGGTCGCCGGCGCGTACTGGCGCGGAGATGAACGCAACCCCATGCTGCAGCGCATCTACGGCACCGCATGGGCCACGAAGAGGGATCTCGACGACTACCTCACCCGGCTCGCCGAGGCCGAGAAGCGGGATCACCGCAGGCTCGGCGTCGAGCTCGATCTCTTCTCGTTCCCGGAGAACATCGGCTCCGGGCTGGCGGTGTTCCACCCCAAGGGAGGAGTGGTGCGTCGCATCATGGAGGACTACAGCCGCACCCGCCACGAGCAGGCCGGCTACGAGTTCGTGTACTCGCCGCACATCAGCAAAGCCAGCCTCTTCGAGACGTCCGGTCACCTCGAGTGGTACGCCGAAGGCATGTACCCGCCCATGGAGCTCGACGAGGGCACCGAGTACTACCTCAAACCGATGAACTGCCCGTTCCACATCCTCATCTACAAGAGCCGCCTGCGCTCCTACCGTGAGCTGCCGCTGCGGCTCTTCGAGTTCGGGACGGTGTACCGGTACGAGAAGTCGGGCGTCGTGCACGGGCTGACCCGAGCTCGCGGGTTCGCGCAGGACGACGCCCACATCTTCACGACGAAAGAGCAGATGCCCGACGAGCTGCGCTCGCTGCTCACGTTCGTCCTGGATCTGCTGCGCGACTACGGCCTCGACGACTTCTACCTCGAGCTCTCGACCCGGCCGGAAGGCAAGGCGGTGGGTACCGTCGAGGAGTGGGAGGAGGCCACCGAGGCGCTCCGCCAGGCGGCCGAGTCGATGGGGCTCGACCTGGTCCTCGACGAGGGAGGGGGCGCGTTCTACGCCCCCAAGATCTCTGTGCAGGCGCGCGACGCCATCGGTCGCACCTGGCAGATCTCGACCATTCAGGTCGACTTCATGCTCCCGCAGCGCTTCGGTCTCGAGTACGTGGGGCCCGACGGAGAGCGCCACCGCCCGATCATGATCCACCGGGCGCTGTTCGGGTCGGTCGAGCGTTTCTTCGCCGTCCTCCTTGAGCACTACGCCGGCGCGTTTCCCGCCTGGTTGGCACCGGTGCAGGCGCGGGTGCTGCCGGTGCGTGACGACCACGACGTCTATGCCCATCGACTGGTCGACCGGCTGGTGGCCGAGGGCTTTCGTGCCGATTTCGTCGACGCCGCGGAGCCGTTGGGCGGCAGGATCCGCAAGGCGAAGCTCGAGAAGATCCCCTACGTACTGGTCGTCGGCGACGACGATGTCGAGCACGGCACGGTGGGCGTGAACCCGCGCGGCGGGGACGTCGAGCGGGGGGTCGCGGTGGATGACTTCATCGAGCGGCTCGCGGCGGACGTGGTCGGACACGTCTGAGCAGCCCATGGGTGGGATCGATCATCTCTGGGCGGGCTGGCGAAGTGCCTACCTCGATTCCGCTACGTCGGGAGGGCTCGAAGAGGAGCGCGCCGACGGATCGTTGTTCGAGCGCATTCTCCACGGCGGGCAGCCCGACGAGGAGACCTTCGTCGTCCATCGGGGCGAGCGGTGCTCGTCGATCCTCAACGCCTACCCGTACACGAGCGGGCATCTCCTCGTGCTCCCCAATCGGGCGGTGGCCGAGCTGGAGGAGCTCGACGACTCCGAGATGCGCGACCTCTGGCTGGAGGTGCGCGACGCGGTGGCGGCGATCAAGCGGGCTTACCGCTGCGACGGGGTCAACATCGGCATGAACCTGGGGCGCGCTGCCGGCGCTGGGGTCCCCGAGCACCTCCACGTCCACGTGCTGCCCCGCTGGCACGGCGACACGAACTTCATGACCGCGGTCGCCGAGACCCGAGTCATACCCGAGGCCCTGCCGGTGAGCTGGAGGAAGCTACGTGACGCCTGGCCCACCACCGCCTCCGGGGCCTGAGCAGAGGTGCGTCCGACCAGCCCGGCCGATACCGTCGCAACCACCATGTCCGACGAGCCCGACGAGCCGACATCTTCTCCGCAGCCGCCCGCCGAGCGTGAGCCGTCGCGGACGGAGCCGCTCTCCGACGCGGACATCCGTGACGCGCTCCCTGCAGATCTCGACGCCTCCGGCTACGTCGGCCCGTACCTGTTCCCGAACAACAACCGGCGCCGAATCCCCGCCATCCTCTACTGGGTCATCTCGGCGGTCTGTGTCGGCCTGTGGGTCGCCACCCGTGGCGGCGAGCCCGTCCTCGTCAACAGCGGTTTCCTGGCTGCAGCCGTCGGTCTGGCGCTGGTGGGGCTGTACAGCTTCGTCACCGGATGGGATCTCGATGTCGATGAGCGTGATGCCCTGGTGGCAGCCACCCGCCAGGTCGGGTTCCCGGTCGGTCACGCGTCGGCACAGATGGGTTGGCGGGGTCTGCTCAGCCGGCCCACCTGGCGGATCTTGCTGTATTCAGCCGAGGACCCCCCGGAGAAGCGGGGGCTCGTGCTGATCGACGGTGTCAACGGCGACGTCGTGGAGTGGTTCGTGGAGGACAACCCCGAGGACTGGAGCGACCTCCGACCCTGAGCAGCGTCAGCCCCGGACCTCCCGCAGGATCCGCTCGACCTCGTCGAGGCCGTCCCGGCCGGCGCCCACTGCATCCCGGATCACTCCCAGCGCCGTGACCGTTCCACCGCCCGCAACCGGGGCGGTTCGCTGCCAGGCCTTCCCCGGTAGTGTCGAGGTCCGCTCGGCGAGCGCGTCGGCGGCGTCGGCGAGCAGGGTGAGCGCCTCATCGACCGACGCGGGTGGCTCGGTCTCCCAGTGGCGTGACCCGGGCTCGAGCACCGCGGGGTGCAACAGCGGCTCGTCGTCCATCGCGATCTGCTGGAGGGCATGTTCGAGGAGCACGAAGGTGCGGGTGAGGTCGGAGACCACCTGCATCACCGAGCGCCCGTCGCGCCCGGCGCGGTGCGCGATCTCGTCGATGTCCTCGTCGTCGGCGAGGGGCCGGATCAGCGACCGGAACCGCCGGGGGTAGGAACGCAGCGCGGCCACCGCATCCGGAGGGGTGAGGTGGGACAGGTCGAGTGCAGCCATGGTCTCAGCTCGTGGTGCCCTCGGCGGCCACCGTGGCCACCAGGTTCGGGGGGAGGATGTCGTAGTGGTCGTGGCGAGCCCGGAACCGGCCGCGGCCCCCGGTCTTCGAGCGCAGGTCGATCGCATAGCGGCGCAGCTCGGAGGTCGGGACCAGCGCCACGATCGTCTGCTCTCCGGTGTCGGCCATCTCGGTGCCCTGGACCCGGGCGCGGCGGCTGTTGAGGTCCCCCATCACGTCGCCCTGCAGCTCGGAGGGGACGGTGACCTCGAGCAGCGAGATCGGCTCCAGGATCACCGGTGAGGCCTTGGCCATGGCCTCCCTGAAGGCCAGGCGGCCGGCCATCTTGAAGCTCATCTCCGAGGAGTCGACCGAGTGGTACTTGCCGTCGATGCAGACGACCCGCACATCCACGACCGGGAAGCCGTGCACCCCTCCCTCAGCCATCGTCTCCTCGATGCCCTTCTCGACCGCTGGGATGAACTGCCGGGGGATCGCCCCCCCGACGATCTGGTCGACGAATTCGAATCCGCCGCCGCGCTCGAGTGGTTCGATCCGGATGGTGACCACGCCGAACTGCCCATGCCCTCCGCTCTGCTTCTTGTACTTTCCTTCGGCTTCCGCGCTGGCGGTGATGGTCTCGCGGTACGCGACCCGAACCTCCTCGGTGTCGACGTTCACCCCGAACTTGCGCTCCAGGCGTTCGAGGGTGATCTGGAGGTGGGTCTCGCCGCTGCCTTTGAGCAAGGTCTGGTGGGTCTCGTCGTCACGCTCGACGACGATCGCCGGATCTTCCTCGACCAGGCGGTGCAGCGCGTTGGCCAGTTTGTCCTCGTCGGCTTGGGTGCGAGCCCGCACGGCGATGGCCAGCACCGGCTCGGGCCACTCGATCGGCTCGACGACGACCGGAGTGCCCTTGGTGGTGAGGGTGTCGCCCGTGCGGGTGGCGCTCAGCTTCGCCACCCCTCCGATGTCGCCGGCCGGCAGCTCGGCGACGTCGAGGTGCTCGCGGCCGCGCAGCGTGAAGAGCCCGTGGAGTCGCTCGTCCGCGCCGGAGCGGGGGTTGAGCAGGTGGTCGTCGGGCCTGATGGTTCCCGAGAGGACCTTGAACAACGAGAGCTGCCCGACGTACGGATCGGCCACCGTCTTGAACACGAACGCCAGGGGCGCGGCTCCGGGATCGGGGGACACGGTGACGGTGGACTCGCCCGCCTGCACGGGGATGGGCGGCCGGTCGAGCGGGGACGGACCGATCTCGCAGAGGAAGTCGGCCAGCCGATCGATCGCCACCCGTGCGGTCGCCGCCCCGCACACCACCGGAAACACCGTGGCCTCATCGACGCCCACGGCCAGGGTCCGCTCAAGCTCCTCGGCGCTGGGCACGTCGCCGTCCAGGTATCGCTCGAGTAGGGCGTCGTCCGCCACCACGATGCCCTCGACGAGGTTGTCGTGCACCTGGTGCTCCAGGTCCTCCATGTCCTCGGGGATCTCCTCCACCGTGGCTCGGCCACCGTCATACACGTAGGCCCGGTCGGTCAGCAGGTCGGCGACGCCTCGGAACGAGTCTTCGGTGCCGATCGGCAGCTCGAGGGGCGCGACGCCGGCGCCGAAACGGTCGCGTAGCTCGTCAAGCGTCCGCTCGAACGAGGCCCGTTCCCGGTCCAGCTTGTTCACGAAGATCATCCGAGGCATGCCGAGCGACTGGGCCGCCTTCCAGAGCCGCTCATGCTGGACCTCCACCCCTTCGACCGCGCTCACCACGAACACCGCCAGGTCGGCCACCCGGAGGGCGGCGAGTGCCTCCCCCTCGAAGTCCGCATAGCCGGGCGTGTCGATGAGGTTGACCTTGTGACCCTTCCACTCGAAGGGCGCGAGCGCGAGCGAGATCGAGATGCCCCGCTTCTGTTCCTCGGGGTCGAAGTCGCACACGGTCGTGCCGTCCTCCACCCGACCGAAGCGGGAGATCGCGCCGGCCTCCAGCAGCAGGGCCTCGGCCAGGCTGGTCTTGCCGGCACCCCCGTGGCCCACCAGGGCCACGTTGCGGATCCTGTCAGGTGAGAACGGCTTCACAGCCTCCCCCTTTCCCGGGAAGCTCGACCTCCCGAGTCGCGACCGCTGATGCGCGGAAGCGTACGCTGCAGTCAGCACGGCTGCTCCGGTGAGCATGAACCCATCGCACCGGCCGTCCCGCTGGTACCCTGGCCCGAACCCCGTCCCCGGATCAGGAGCACCACATGCTCGACGGACGCTGGCGGGCCAGCTTCGAGAAGGGTCTGCGACCCGTCGGAGCGAGCCTGCGTCGAACGGGCGTGACCGCCGATCACCTCACCACCGTCGGCGTGGTGATGAGCGTCGCTGCCGCGGTCGCCATCGGCGCCGGGCAGCTCCGGTTGGGCTTCGCGCTGCTCCTGCTCACCGCGGTGCCCGATGTCCTCGACGGGGCGGTCGCCAAGGCCTCGGGCACGGCATCACCGAGGGGCGCATTCTTCGACTCCGTGATGGACCGGGTATCCGATGCCTTCCTGCTGGGTGGGGTGGCCTGGTACCTCGCGGCCACCAGCCGCGGGTACTGGCCGGTCCTGCCCATGGGGATCCTGGCGGCGAGCATGCTCATCTCCTACGAGCGGGCCAAGGCGGAAGCGCTCGGCTACGACGCCAGAGGCGGGTTGATGGAGCGCGCTGAGCGGCTCGCGCTGTTGGGCATCGGCTTGCTGTTCGATGCGCTGCTCGTGCCGGTGCTGGTCGTGATGCTGGTGCTCACGCTGCTCACCGCCGGGCAGCGGTTCATGAAGGTCTGGCGCCAGGCGAGTGCCGACCGGCCGATCGCGGCAACCACCCGCCAGCGCCGCATCAGGCGGCGGGTCTCGCGCAGCCGCGCCACCCGGCGGGTCGCGACGTCCTGGCCGCAGCGGTTCCGCGATCGCCGAGGCTAGCGGGGCCCGCCCTCCCCTCCGTGAAGATCGAACCAGTCTCCACCGCGTACAAGGCGGCGTACCACTTCGTCCGCAGCGTCCCGCGGCCGGTCGCGGATGCTGCCGGCCTGCTCGGCAGCATCATCGCCGCGGAGGTCTCGAAGGAGCGACGCCTGCTCGTCGAGCGGAACCTGCGCCGGGTGTACGGCGACGACTTCGGGGGGCGGGACCTGCACCGTTGCGTCGTGGCCACGTTCGCCTCCTACGCCCGCTACTGGGTGGACTCGTTCCGCCTGCCCGGTGTGTCACCGGGTACGCTCGACGCCGGTTTCCAGTACCGGGGTTTCGATCACCTCGTGGAGGCTCGCGAGCGGGGCATCGGCCCGATCATCGTGCTCCCGCACCTCGGTGGCTGGGAGTGGGCGGGATTCTGGCTGACCCGGGTGATGGAGATCCCGGTCACGGTGGTGGTCGAGCCGCTTGAGCCCAGAGAGCTGTTCGACTTCTTCGTCCAGTTCCGCCAGGCGTTGGGGATGAACATCGTCACGCTGGGCCCGGCGGCTGGGGCCGAGGTGCTGCGGGCCATCAAAGAGCGCCACGTGGTCTGCCTGCTCGCCGATCGCGACATCCGCGGCGACGGGGTCGCGGTCGACTTCTTCGGGGAGCGCACCACCCTCCCTGCGGGCCCCGTGACTCTCGCGCTGCGGACCGGCGCCCCGCTCCACCCCACCGCCGTCTACTTCACCGGCCACCGGCACGTCGGGGTCGTCCGTCCGGCCCTGCCCCTGGAGCGGCAGGGCCGCTTCCGGGCCGATGTGGTCCGGGG
Source organism: Rhabdothermincola sp. (assembly GCF_036846205.1). Lineage (NCBI taxonomy): Bacteria > Bacillati > Actinomycetota > Acidimicrobiia > Acidimicrobiales > Iamiaceae > Rhabdothermincola > Rhabdothermincola sp. Next base: position 17,635 of record NZ_DAIUCK010000038.1, read on the forward strand.
GACACAGCGGCTGGCCCGCGAGCTGGAGGATCTGATCCGGGTCGCTCCAGAACAGTGGCACCTCCAGCAGCCCAACTGGCCGAGCGATCACGAGGCCCTCAAGGCCATCGGCAAGCCGGCTGCCCGGCCGGGCGGGTCGGTCTCACACTGGTGACCGGGCGCGATCTGCCCGTAGCGTGACGTCGATGCGCATCGGCGTCATCTGCCCGTACAGCCTTACCGTCCCGGGCGGGGTCCAAGGCCAGGTGCTCGGGCTCGCACGCGCCTTGCGGCAGATGGGGCACGACACGCGGGTGCTGGGCCCTTGCGACGGGCCGCCCCCGGACGGCGGGGTGACCCCACTCGGCAACAGTCTGCCCACGGCGGCGAACGGCTCCATCGCACCGATCGCCCCGGACATCCCGGCGCAGCTCCGCACCATCCGGGCACTGCGCGACGAGGCGTTCGACATCGTCCACCTGCACGAACCGCTCTGCCCGGGCCCGACCCAGACCGCGCTGCTGTTCAAGTCGCAGCCCCTCGTGGGCACGTTCCACGCCGCTGGGGGTTCGGCGGCCTACCGCTGGCTGAACCCGCTGGTGCGCTGGGGCGCCAACAAGCTCGATCAGCGCTGCGCGGTCTCCGAGGACGCGAAGCGGATGGCCTTCGACGCCCTGGGCGGGGAGTACGAGGTGGTGTTCAACGGGGTCGAGGTCGACAGCTTCGCCAAGGCCGAGCCCTGGCCCACTGACGGCCCCACCATCTTCTTCGTCGGACGCCACGAGCCCCGTAAGGGGCTGGCCGTCCTGCTGGAAGCGATGGCTGAGCTGCCCGCGACCGTGCGGCTGTGGGTCGGCAGCGACGGCCCTGAGACGGCAGAGCTCAAGGCCCGCTCGGCAGGCGATCCGCGCATCGAGTGGCTGGGCCGGATCTCAGATCACGAGAAGGCCCGCCGGATGCGAGCGGCCGACGTGTTCTGCGCGCCGTCCCTGCGAGGCGAGTCGTTCGGTGTGGTCCTCCTCGAAGCCATGGCCGCGCAGACCCCCGTCGTAGCCAGCGACCTGCCGGGCTACGCCAACGTGGCCCGCAAGGGTCGGGACGCTCTGCTGGTCCCGCCCGGCGACGCTGCTGGGCTGGCTGCCGCGCTGCGCCGCATCCTCTCCGACCGGGAGCTGGCCGAGGAGCTGGTGGCCTCCGGCGAGCGCCGGGCGGCCGAGTTCTCGATGGACCACCTGGCCGAGGTCTATCTCGGGCTGTACACGAAGGTGCTCGAGCGTGCCGACATGGCCTGAGCGGCCCGTCGGTATGATGGCTGGATGTTGATCGCACTGATCCTGCTCGGGATCGTCGTGCTGCTGGTGATCATCGTGATCGCCCTCTACAACAGCCTCGTGCGGCTTCGTAACCGCATCGACGCCGCGTGGGCGCAGATCGACGTCCAGCTCAAGCGGCGCTACGACCTCATCCCGAACCTCGTCGAGACGGTGAAGGGCTACGCCGCTCACGAGCGGGAGACGCTCGAGAAGGTCACCCAGGCTCGGAACATGGCCGTCGCGGCGGAGGGGCCGCACCAGCAGGCCGAGGCTGAGAACGTGCTCACCGGTGCCCTCAAGTCGCTGTTCGCGGTCTCCGAGGCCTACCCGGACCTGAAGGCCAACGAGAACTTCCTGGCGCTGCAGGAGGAGCTGACCGGCACGGAGGGGCGCATCGCGTACGCCCGGCAGTACTACAACGACCAGGTCTACAAGTACAACACCAAGATCCAGACCTTCCCGGCTCTGCTGATCGCGGGCCCGTTCCGCTTCACCGAGCGCGAGTTCTTCGAGGCAGACGACGAGTCGCGGGGTCCGGTCAGCGTCTCGTTCTGATCGGGGGCTCCGCTGTACGAACAGGTCAAGCAGAACAAGCGTCGGTCCGTCGCGCTGATCGTGATCTTCGTGCTCCTGCTCACCGCGGTGGGGGCGGCGTTCATGTGGTTGTTCCAGTTCGGCTGGGCCGGAATTGCCATCGCGCTCGGGGTGGCGATCGCCATGGCGCTGGGCTCCTACTGGAACTCGGACAAGGTGGCACTCGCGGTCACCCGTGCCCGGCCCGCGGATCCCCAGGCGTACGCCCGCCTGCACAACCTCGTGGAGGGTCTCTGCATCGCCACAGGACTGCCCAAGCCGCGCCTGTACGTGATCGACGATCCTGCCCCGAACGCCTTCGCTACCGGGCGCGATCCCAAGCACGCCGCGATCGCGGTCACCTCGGGCCTACTGGAGAAGATGAACCGCATCGAGCTCGAAGGCGTCCTGGCGCACGAGCTGAGCCATATCAAGAACTACGACATCCTCGTCTCGACCCTCGCGGTCATCATGGTGGGCGCTATCGCGTTGATCTCGGACCTGGGCATCCGGTTCTTCGTGTTCGGGGGACGCCGCAATGACAATCAGGGCACTGCGGGAGGGCTGATCGCGCTGATCTCGCTGGTCTTCATTGCTCTGGCGCCGCTCGCCGCCACACTCATGCAGTTCGCGGTGAGCCGGCGACGCGAGTCCCTTGCTGACATGTCGGCGGTCGAGATCACCCGCTACCCGCCGGGGCTGATCGCGGCGCTCGAGAAGCTCCGTGACGATCGCACGGTGGTGCGGGAGAACAACCGTGCAACCGCCCATCTGTGGATCGAGGAACCGATGCCGCAGTACGACGGCGAGAGCCGGCGAAAGTATCGGTGGTCTCACCTGTTCGACACCCATCCTCCCATCGAGGAGCGGATCGCCGCGCTGCGGGAGCTGTGAGCGCAGGCTCGGCTCGACGCCGAGTCGTGCTCGTCGGTGCTGGTGAGCGGGCCCGAAGTGCTGGTGGCGGCGCCCGTCTTCATGCTGCCCAGCACTCGAGCCGGCCGACGCTGGGCCCTTCGGCCCATTTTCTTGCGATCCGTGCCGTCGACCGCACCACACGTGGCGCGAGGCTCCGCCGCGCAGTGCGCGAAACCGGCCAGAGTTGCTGACCGACCGTGCTGTTCGACACCGAGTGCGGTCGACAGACCCGTCTGAGGGATCCACCACCGCGGCTGGCGAGCTTCCTAGAGTGCTGGCCCGGGTGGAGACCTGGGTCCCGGCGCGCCGGGTCACGACGGAGGTTCACGTGCGTCGACGCTCTCGGCTTTTCGCCCCGCTCCCGGGCGCAGCTCTGATCGCCTCGCTCGCCCTGCTCAGCGCCTCGTGCGGCGATGGCACCAAGCCGGTGGAGGCTGCTGCTCCCGCCTCGTCGGCTGCGCCGACCACCAACAACCCGACCACCTCGGCAGCTCCCGCCCCGACCTACCCGCTCACGGGCCTGCCGATCGACGATCCGGCCGCGGCGGGCCGGCCGGTGGTGGTGGTGAAGATGGACAACAGCCCCGACGCTCGCCCGCAGGACGGCATCAACGAGGCCGACGTGGTCTACGAGCTGCTCGTCGAAGGAATCACCCGCTACGCGCTCGTGTACCACTCGAACCTTCCCGATCGGGTCGGACCGGTCCGCTCCGGTCGGAGCTCCGACCCACCACTGCTCGCCAACCTGAACCGGCCCTTGATCGCCTGGTCGGGTGGCAACCCCGGGGTGACCGCGGAGATCCTCGGGGCGGCGCGAAACGGGTTCCTGATCGACGCCGGCTACAACGCGTTCCCGGGTGACTACTGGCGCGACGGCGCTCGCCGGGCGCCGCACAACCTCTACACGGCCCTCGGCTCCCTCCGCGACCACGCCGCGCCCGAGGGGGGCACGGCGCCGCCTCCGCTCTTCGAGTACGCAACGGCCGGTGAGGTCGCGGCGCAGGGGGTCGCAGCGCCAGGGGTGGTGATCGACTTCGGCCAGGGCGTGCGGGCGGAGTACGTGTGGGACGCGGAGCGCGGCGGCTGGGACCGCTTCCAGATCGATGAGCGCCACCCCCGGCCCGAGAGCGCCACGGTGGACGGCTCCGGCGTCCAGGTGTCGCCTCCCAACGTCGTCATCCTGTTCCTCGACTACGGGACCAGCCCGGCGGACGCTCGCTCACCGATGGCGGTGAGCACCGGAAGCGGGCAGGCCTTCGTGCTCACCAGCGGGAGGGCGATCAGCGGGACCTGGGAGCGGCCCACACCGCTGGACCGCTGGACGCTGCGAGATGACGCGGGCAATCCCATCAAGCTCGCCCCCGGGCGCACCTGGGTGGCGCTCCCGCGGACCGGTGCCCCGGTGCTCCCGCTCGACGCCTCGACCGCCGCCGAGCTGCTCACGTATCGCCGCTGACCCTCGTGCGAACGGCCATCGCTGCCGGGACCCGTGCCCACCGGCCGTAGACTGGCTGCATGGCAGACCACATCACCGGCCCGGCCTCCGGGCGCGAGACCGGCACCATGCTGGTCAAGCGAGGATTGGCCGAGATGCTCAAAGGCGGCGTCATCATGGACGTCGTCGATCCCGACCAGGCGAGGATCGCCGAGGACGCGGGCGCGGTGGCGGTCATGGCCCTCGAGCGGGTACCGGCCGACATCAGGCGCGACGGCGGGGTGGCGCGCATGAGCGATCCCGAGATGATCGAGGGCATCAAGGCCGCCGTGACCATCCCGGTCATGGCCAAGGCCCGCATCGGCCATTTCGTGGAGGCCCAGATCCTGCAGGCGCTCGGGGTCGACTACGTCGACGAGAGCGAGGTCCTCACGCCTGCCGATGAGGCCCACCACATCGACAAGTGGGCCTTCACCGTGCCCTTCGTGTGCGGGGCCACCGACCTGGGTGAGGCGCTCCGGCGCATCGGCGAGGGTGCAGCCATGATCCGCTCGAAGGGAGAGGCGGGCACGGGCAACATCGTTGAGGCTGTCCGGCACCTGCGCTCGATCCTCGGCGACATCCGGCGCCTCACACAGGCCGATGCCGCCGAGGTCTTCGACTGGGCGAAGCGGCTGCAGGCTCCCTTGCCCCTCGTGCAGGAGGTGGCGGGGACAGGCCGCCTGCCCGTGCCGTTGTTCTGCGCGGGGGGCATCGCCACCCCCGCCGACGCCGCGCTGGTCATGCAGCTCGGAGCGGAGGCGGTCTTCGTCGGTTCGGGGATCTTCAAGTCCAGCGACCCCGCTCGCCGGGCCCGGGCCATCGTGGAAGCCACGACGAACTACCGCGATCCCGAGATCCTGGCGAAGGTGAGCCGAGGCCTCGGTGACGCCATGCCGGGCCTCGAGATCGGCGGCCTTGACACCAAGCTGGCCGAGCGGGGCTGGTGACCTCGCGACGAACGTGGCCCTCGTGACTCCGGCGATGCCGTGGCGGTGAAGGTCGGTGTGCTCGCGCTGCAGGGTGCCTTCGCCCTCCACACCCGCGCGCTCGAGCGACTCGGTGTCGCGGTCGTCGAGGTGCGCACACGAGAGGATCTGCTCGGGGTCGACGCCCTGGTCCTCCCAGGGGGGGAGTCCACCGCGATCTCGAAGCTCCTGGAGGCCAACGACCTGTTCGACGCGATCGGGTCGCGGCTTGCGGGCGGGATGCCGGCTCTGGGAACCTGCGCCGGCATGATTCTCCTGGCCAACGATGTGCTCGACGGTCGGGCAGACCAGCGGTCGTTCGGGGCGCTCGACATCGCGGTCAGGCGCAACGCGTTCGGCCGCCAGGTCGACTCCTTCGAAGCCGAGGTGCACGTCGCCGCCATCGGTGATCAGCCCTTCCACGGGGTCTTCATCCGAGCTCCCTACGTCGAGTGGTCGGGTCCGGGAGTCGAGGTGCTCGGCGTCATCGACGGTCGGCCGGTGGTGTGCCGGCAGGGTCCCGTTCTCGCCACCGCGTTCCACCCCGAGCTGTCGGACGATCTGCGCATCCACGAGCTGTTTCTGTCCGGCTCGCGCGTCGTGACGGACACACCGGAGAGGTAGAGGCGAATGTCGGGTCATTCCAAGTGGGCCACGATCAAGCACAAGAAGGGCGCGCAGGACAAGGCGCGCGGGAAGCTCTTCGCCAAGTTGATCCGGCAGGTCGAGGTGGCCGCGCGAGAGGGGGGTGGTGATCCCGACGCCAACCCGACGTTGCGCACCATGTACCAGAAGGCCCGTGACAACTCCGTCCCCCTCGACACCATCGAGCGGGCCATCAAGCGCGGTACCGGTGAGCTCGAAGGCGTCACCTACGAATCGATCACCTACGAGGGCTACGCGCCCAACGGCGTGGCCCTGCTCATCGATGTGCTCACCGACAACCGCAACCGGACCGGATCGGAGATCCGGTCGCTGCTCAAGAAGAACGGCGGCTCGATCGCGGAGCCGGGCTCGGTGGCCTGGCAGTTCGAACGCAAGGGTGTGGTGATCGTGCCGAAGTCCGTCGAGGAGGACGACATCATGCTCGCCGCGCTCGACGCCGGTATCGAGGACCTCACCGACGAGGGAGACACCTGGCGGATCACCTGCGCACCGGGCGATCTCCCGACGGTGCGCTCCGCGCTCGAGGCCGCGGGGATCACCTTCGAGTCGGCCGACACCACGATGCTGCCGACCACCACCGTCCCGATCGAGACCGCCGAGGCGGCCAAGGCGGTCCTGCGGGTCATGGACGCCCTGGAGGACAACGACGACGTGCAGGACGTCTACGCCAACTTCGACATCCCCGACGAGATCCTCTCCGGGATGTCCGTGGAAGCCTGACCGTGCCCCTGGGCACTGGCGAGCCGGCACCGGACTTCACGCTGCCCGGCACCGACGGCACGGCCGAGGGGAGGCGGTCGTACTCGCTCTCCGAGCTCCACGGTCAGCCGGTGGTGCTGGTGTTCTATCCAGCTGACCGCTCGCCGGTGTGCACGGTCCAGCTCGCGACGTACAGCGCGGACATCAGCCGGTTCGCGACCCTGGGTGCCGCGGTGCTGGCGATCAGTCCTCAGTCGGTCGATGAGCACGAGGCGTTCGTGGCTGCGGAAGGGGGGTTCGCCTTCCCGCTCCTGTCCGACGAGGACAAGGCGGTCGGCCGTGCCTACGGGATCCTCGGCCCGCTCGGCTTCTACCGCCGCTCCGTGTTCGTGATCGACCGCAACGGCGTGGTCCGTTGGGCGCACCGGTCGCCCTCGGGTCTGACGTTCCGCTCGGTCGACGAGCTGGTCGACGTCCTCGGCTCTCTCCCCGCCACCTGACCTGAGCCCGGGTGGCGGTCCTGGTCCCCGCGCGCCGGAAGGTCTCGGTGGTCGGCCGCCCCGCCGGCGGGCCGAAACCGGGAGCCCTACTGCTCGTTCGCCACGCCGAGCAGGCGGGCCCGGGTGAGCGATCGGAAGCCGGTGGCGAGGCTGGTGAGAGCGATGGCCCAGGCGATGACCCCGATGGTCAGCGACAGCACCGGTGTCCCGGACCCCAGCAGCGCACCGGTGGACTGCCCGTAGGCGATGAGGATCAGTGGCAGGGTCACCAGCCCGGATGCCTGCTGTGCTGCGGCCGTGCTCTTGACCCGCGCCGACAGTCGCAGCACCAGCGAGAGCGCCAGGGCGAGGAACGGGGGCAGCACCCAGATGATCAGCAGCCACCACGACGGGGTCGGGAAGAACCAGCCGCCGACGTCCGGGCCCACGATGGTGTTCACCAGCAGCGAGTACACCCCGAAGCCCACGACGGTGGTCACGTAGCCGGGTATCAGGCTGGCGAGGAGCTTGCCGAGGTAGATCTCGCGGACGTCCGCGGGGGAGTGGGCCAGGAACTCCCCGGTGCCGCGCTCGCGCTCGCCCACGATCGTGGAGGCGCCCACCGCGGTGGAGATGGTGAGGGGTACCACCACCGCGATGGGGGCGAACAGGTACACCGCCAGCACGTAGGACACCTGGGTCTGTGCCGGTGCTTGCGGTACCGCGTCCTGCGCGGACTTCGGGAGCATCTCGAGCGCCTGGGACACCTGCTGGACGGCGTCGACGTTCCCCAGGTTGTTGATGATCGAGAGCATCAACGCCGGCACGCCGACGAAGAAGAACCCGCCGAGGAGCACCATCGGGATCCAGAAGTCCTTCGACTGGACGAGCTGCTTGAGATCCGTGCGCATGACCGTGAACATCCGCTGGGTGTTCACGGCCGGGCTCCCACGGCCTGGGCCCGGCGTTCGGCCCGTACCGCGAAGTAGAGGTCCTCGAGGGTGGGCTGGTGCGGCTCGACCCGGGTGAGCCGCACCCCTTCCGCTGCCAGCCGGGCGATCAGGTCGGGCACCCGTCGGAGATCGTCGAGCTGCAGCTCGACCCGCGAGCCTCTCGCGGTCTGAACGTGCTGGAGGGACAGGACTCCCTCCCAGTCGGCGGCTCGGTCGAGCATCGAGGGATCCTCCGCGTCGAGGTGGACGGTGTCGTGGGGCCAGTAGCGGCGGGTCAGCTCCTCCTGGGTCCCGGTGAGCAGGTCGCTGCCGTTCTCGAGCACCACGATCTGGTCGGCGAGGCCCTCCGCCTCGATCAGCAGATGAGTGCACATGATCACCGTGCGCCCGTCGGAGGTCATCTCCCGGATGAGCTCGAGCACCGCGTGGGAGGACTCCGGGTCCAGCCCGGAGGTCGGTTCGTCGAAGAGCAGCAGGTCGGGATCGTGCAGCACCGAGCGGGCCAGTGCCAGGCGGGTCTTCATTCCTGTCGAGTAGCCGCCCACCTGCTGGTCGAGCGCCTCGAGGATCCCGAACCGTGCCGCTGCCTCCCGGATGGGGCCGACGGCGTTGCGGCCGAGACCGTAGAGCTCCGCGGCGTACTGGAGATTGTCCCATCCCGACAGGCGGTCGTAGAGGGCGGGTTTCGCCGACACCACCCCACATCGCCGGCGCACCTCCTCACCGAGGACGTTCGGGTCCGCCCCGAAGGTGCGCACATAACCCCGGTCGGGGTTCAGCGCGCCGGTGACGATGCGGATGGCGGTGGTTTTGCCGGCGCCGTTCGGACCGAGCAGCACCGTGATGCGGCCGCGGGGGACGAGGAGGTTGAGATCGGAGAGCGCAGGGACCCGCCCGAACCGGCGGGTCACGTTGCGCACCTCGACGACCAGGTCGGGATCCAGGACGGAGGCGCCGATCCCCGGTGCGGGCGCGGGTTCGGTCGTGGTGGTCACAAGGATTCATCGGCAGGAGCCCCAGCTCCTGTAGCACCCGGCGGGCTCGGGCCGTCCGGCTGGCCGCGTGTTGACACCGGAGGCCCCGCGGGGACGGTCCACCCTCGGACGGTCCCAGCCCGCTACCGTCGTACAGGTGTTCGTCCTCGGCATCGACCCTGGTGTGTCCCGGTGCGGCTACGCGGTCCTCGAGGAAGGCAGGAGCGGTGGCGGCCGCGCCGTGGCCATCGGGGTGCTCACCACGCCGGCGAGCTCGCCGATCCATCACCGGCTTGCCGAGCTCCAGCGGGAGCTGCGGGCTCTGCTGAGGGAGTTCCGGCCCTCCGCGGTCGCTGTGGAGCGGGTCCTGTTCTCGAGCAACGCCCGTACGGCGATGGCAGTCGGCCAGGCGAGCGGGTTGGCGATGGCCGAGGCCGCGGCCGCAGGCTGTGAGGTGGTGCAGTACTCGCCCAACGAGGTCAAGCAGGCGGTCGCGGGCTACGGCGGCGCGACCAAGGCACAGGTGCAGCGCATGGTGCAGACCCTCCTCGACCTGCCCGCCGTTCCGCACCCGCCGGATGCCGCCGACGCCGCGGCGGTGGCGCTGTGCCACCTCGCGATGGCGCCACTGCATGCGGCTACGGCCAGGAGGGTCGGGCCGTGATCGGCTCGCTCCGGGGCACGCTGGTGGAGCGGGCGGGCGATGGTGAGCTGCTCATCGAGGTGGCCGGCGTCGGCTACCGGGTGACGGTCACCCCCACCACGGTGGTGGAGGCGGGCGAGCCGGGCGACGAGGTGTTCTTGTACATCCACCACCACCGCCGCGAGGACGTCGAGACCCTCTACGGGTTCCTGTCCCGCGAGGAGCGGGTGTGCTTCGAGGCACTGATCGGCGCCCACGGGGTGGGCCCGGCGCTGGGTCTTGCCATCCTCGCCGTCCACTCGCCGTCGGCGCTGCATCGGGTGCTGGCCGACGATGACCTGGCCGCGCTGTGCCTGGTGCCAGGCATCGGGAAGAAGACCGCGGCCCGCCTGCTGGTCGAGCTCAAGTCACGTCTCGACGTGCCAGGCCTCGAGGCGGCGGCGACCGCCTCGTCGGATGCGGGCCCGGGTGGGCG
>NZ_DAIUCK010000039.1:0-27363 GCF_036846205.1 Rhabdothermincola sp.
CCCCCAGGGAGGCGATCACGATCGCCTCCTGGAGCACGGCGGCACCGAGCTGGCGGCGCCGCGCACCGACCGCCCGCAGCAACCCCAGCTCCCGGGTGCGCTCGTACACGCCGAGCAGCAAGGTGTTGGCGATACCGAGCAGCCCGACGATCACCGCCAGCCCGAGCAGGACGTAGAGGAAGGAGATCCGGCTGACGACCTGTCCCACCTGCTGATCGCGATAGCCGCCGACGTCGAGGAGCTCGGCGTCCGGCCAGCGCTCGAGCACCGCTCGCAGCGCCGGTTCGGCTCGGGCTCGGTCCACCCCGTCGGCCAACAGGACGAGCACCCGAGCGTCCACCCGGGACGAGGCGGGCATGAGCTCGTCCCAGGCCGTCTGGCTGAACAGGTACTCACCGTTGCGGGTGAGGGCCCGGTCGTAGACGGCGGCGACGTGCACCACGGTGTCCGGCGCGTACGGGAACGAGATCACCAGCTCGTCGCCGACCCCCACCCCGTCGCGCTCGGCCTGTGACCGGGCGACGGCCACCTGCCCGGGGCCCAGCAGGTCCAGGTTGCCCTCGAGCACGCGCAGGTCGAGGATGCGGCTCGCTCCCTCCGGGTCGGCCGCGAGGGCGAGCTCCGGGCGACCGGCGATGCCGACCATCCCGACCCGGACACCCACCGCCGCCTCGACCTCGTCGAGCGCGGCGAGCGCCGGGGCCACCTCCACGCTGAGCCCTGCCCGCTGCGCCGACACCACGAAGTCACCGCGCACGGTCTCGTCCACCACCCGGCGCACGGTCGTCGCCAGCGACGACGACGCGACGGCGATCACGACCACCAGGCTGACACCGATCACCAGCGCGGCCGCGGTCGACGACGTGCGGCCCGGGTTGCGCAGGGCGTTCCGCCGCGCCAACCGGCCGGTCACACCCGACAGGGCCGCCAGCGGCGCACCCAGCAGTGCCACCAGGGGTGGGACCATCACCGGCCCGGCGACGGCGAAGCCGACGATGGCGGGCACCGCCGCCAGGAGCACCAGAGCACTGGCGATGCCCTCGGTGCCGGACATGGCCGACCAGATGAGCGCGCCCGCAACCACCGCCAGCACGACCCCGATCAGCAGCCGGGCGCCGCTGCGGTGGACCTCCTCGACGCTCGCCTGCCGCAACGCCTCCACCGCCGCGGTACGCGATGCCCGCCAGGCCGGGAGCAACGCCGCGCCGCAGGTCACGACCAGCGCCAGGCCGATCGGCACCACGAACGCCGCTGGCTCCACGACGAGCGGGCTGTCGGGGAGCGAGAACCCGAACCGCTCGAGCAACACGCCCAGCCCGCGAGCCACACCGATCCCCGCGATCCCACCGAGCAGGGCAGCGACGGTCGCCACCACCAGCGCCTCGGCGAGGACCGCGCTGATGATCTGCAGGCGGGACGCGCCGAGCGCGCGCAGCAGGGCCAGCTCCCGGGTGCGCTGCATCACGATGATGGTGAAGGTGTTGACGATGATGAACGCGCCGACGAACAGGGCGATGGCGCCGAACGACGAGACGAGCTGGACGAACAGGTTCACCACCTCGCCGATCGCTTCGCGGCGCTGCGCGGCCAGCTCCTCGCCGGTGAGCACCTCGATGCCGGGCAGACCCGCGGCCCGGATCCGCTCGGCGACCACGCTCGGCTCGACCCCGCCGACCGTGGCGACGTCGATCCGGTCGACCCGCCCCTCCTCGGCCACCAGTCGCTCGGCCCACGACTGCTCGAGCAGCACCGCCGGGGCGCCGCCGTAGCGGGCGGCGCCGGCGAAGGAGGCGATGCCGACGACGGTGGCCACCACCGGCTCGCCGGCCACCACCATCGTCACCTGGTCGCCGACCGTGAAGGGCCCCTCCCGGGCGGCGGTGAGATCCACCACCGCCTCCCCGGCGCGCTGCGGCCGGCGTCCTTCGGTGAGCACCCACGGGTCGAGCTGCTCGGCGTCCGGCCAGTCGAGCACGAACGAGGACCCGCCGAGCCGCGGGTCCCGCAGTGGGCGTCCGTCGGCCCGGAGGACGCGCACGTCGGCTTCGATCGATCCCTCGGCGGCGGCCACGCCGTCGATCGCGGCCAGCGCGTCCACCAAGCTGGCGTCGAGGCGGTCACGGCGGCCCTCACCACCCACGCCGATGGTGCGGTCGGAGCGGACCACCACGTCGATGTGGCGGTAGGTGTCGGTCCAGATCTCCCCGAGGCTCACCCGTACCGTGTCGCCGAGCACCCGGGTGCCCGACATGAACGACACGCTCAGCAGCACCGCCATACCAGTCGCCAGGAGGCGGAGCCGGTGGGCGAGCACGCCTCGCAACGCCACCCGGGCCATCGCCATGGGCCCAGCATGCCGGAACGGGGCGGGCTGACGGCAGCAGGGGTCAGGGGGTGACGATCGGGAAGTGCGGGTCGAACGAGTCGAACAGCCCCAGCAGCTCGGCCAGCACGTGGGTGTCACCGTCGACCTCTGCCCGGCCGGCCGCCACCGCGTCGTCGAGGGGCAGCAACCCGAAGAGCAAGGCGGCGAGATCGAGCCGTGAGGCCTTGATGGTGAGATCCGGTCGGGCCAGGGGTACCCCCCGGCGATGGTGCAGCACCGCGTTGGCGACCCACAGCGCGTAGGTCACGGGCTCCGTGTCCTGTTCGTCGACCACCAGCTCGATACCCAGCGAGACCTCGGCGGCTCGCTCGCCGTCGAGGCGCACGGTGAGGGCGTCGAGGAGCAACTCGAGGGGCATCACCCGGACCATGCCGAGCGAGAAGCCCCGACCGGGCGCTTCGACGATGCCGTCCCGGAGCTCCTTCGCGCCCATCAGGTAGAAGTTGCGCCACGATGCGGACTCGGCCTGGTAGCCGAGCTGCTCGAGCGCGTCGGCTTGCAGGAGCCGGGCCTCGACGTTGTCGGGCTCGGCGAACACGACCCGGTTCACCACCTCGGCCACCCACCGGTAGTCACCCCGCTCGAAGTCGGCCCGGGCCCGCTCGAGCACCGCCGCCGCGCCACCCATGTACTCGACGTACCGTCGGCTCGCTTCCACCGGCGGGTGGGGGTGCAGGTTCGCCGGGTTGCCGTCGAAGAAGCCGAGGTACTTCTGGTAGACGGCCTTCACGTCGTGGTTCACGGTGCCGTAGTAGCTGCGCGAGTACCACTCCCTGGCGAGCGAGGCGGGCAGCTCCACCATCTCGGCGATCTCGAGCATCGTGTAGCCCTTGTTCGCCAGCCGCAGCGTCTGGTCGTGGAGGTACTGGTACATGTCACGCTGCTTCTCGAGGTACTCGAGGCACGCCTCGCGACCCCAGACCGGCCAGTGGTGGCTGGTGAACACCAGGTCGGTGCGGTCGAGGTAGCGCACGATGGACTCGTCGAGATACCGAGCCCATGCCTTCGCGTCGCGCACCTCCGCGCCTCTCGGCGTGTAGAGGTTGTGGAGGTTCCGCGAGCAGTTCTCGGCCATGCACAGGGCTCGCAGCCGGGGGAGGTAGAAGTTCATCTCCGCCGGCGCCTCGGTCCCCGGGGTGAGCTGGAACTCGATCTCGACGCCGTCGACGGTGAGCTCCTGACCGGTCTCGACGATCTCGTCGGTCGGCGCGAGGATCGATGACGAGCCGAGCGAGATGGACTTGCCCAGACCGGCGTCGACCTGGCCCCGTGGTCCCCGAGGCAGGAGCGCGCCGTACATGTAGCTGGCCCGGCGGCCCATCACCGCACCCGCCAGCACGTTCTCGCTGATCGCCGAGCGGAGGAACCCCACCGGGGCGATGACGCGGGTGCGGCCGGCCAGCACATCCTCGACCGAGGTCACGCCCTCCACGCCGCCGAAGTGGTCCGCGTGCGAGTGGGTGTAGACCACCGCGACCACCTCCCGCTCGCCGAGGTGCCGGTTGACCAGGGCCAGCGAAGCCCGGGCCGTCTCCGCGGAGACGAGTGGGTCGACGACGATCCAGCCGCGCTCGCCGCGAAGCACTGACATCACCGACAGGTCGTAGCCGCGCACCTGGTAGAGCCCATCGGCGATCTCGAACAGCCCGTGGTGCATGTTGAGCCGGGCATGCCGCCACAGACTCGGGTTCACCGTCGGCGGAGCCTCCTCGGCCTCGAGGAACGCGTAGGGCTCCAGATCCCAGACCGATCGTCCGTCGCCGGTGGTGATGACCGGGGGATCGAGAGCGGCGAGCAAGCCGCGGGTCGCGGCCTGCCGGTCTCGATCGTCGTCCCAATCAAGCCACTCGCTGGCCCGGACGCGCTCGTTCACCTCACGGGTGGCCTCGGTCGCGTCCTTCGGCTCGGTCGTCACGACCCTCTCCTCATGATCGGCTCGGTCGTGGTGACCGTAGATCGAACCCGAAGCCCCAGCGAGCCCCCCGAGCAACCGACCTGCCGGGCTCGTCACGATGGCCCGAGCCTGAGGGAACGACCCGCCTCAAGCTCGTGAACCATTCGTCCGACATTCCATAGTGGCGGATCCGATCCGGCCTGCAGGGCCGTGTAGCGGGGGGCATCATGAGCGGAACGAGTGACCATCGCCTGCTGGCGTTCCGCGCCGACCCCGACAACCCCACCTACTCGACCATCGCCTGGCAGCTCGTGGGGCTCGCGGTCGGCGGCGTCGTCGGGGCGCTGGCGATGATGCCCCTGCTCCCCGACCTCGGGCGGCGGCCTGGCTGGCTGGGAGCGGGCCTCGCCATGCTGGCGGTGTTCGTGGTGCTGCTCGGGCGGGAGGCCATCCACCTCTTCCGCTCCGGCGGGCGACGGGTCACCAGCCCACGGATGGCCATGGCGCTCGTGCTGCTGTGCATCGCCACGATCGGTTGCCTCGCCGTCGGCCTCGGCGATCCCACCACCTACCGGCTCGCGCTGCTGATCCCGGTCCTCGTGACCGCGGTGATCGGCAACCGCGCGATGCTCGGTGCCGCCTTCCTGCTCGCGGTCCTCGTCGCCTTGACCACCGCGACGATCGACGGCACGACCGGGCGAGCGCTGGTGGCGCTGGCCGCCACCACCGTCGCGCTGTGGGGCGGGACCACGCTCATGGTGTACGCGCTGGCCCGGGCCGCGATCGACGGCATCGGGAACTCGCTGCGGCTGGCGTCCATCGCCGCGATCGCGAGCCAGGTCGACGACGACGAAGAAGGCCTGCGCCTGGTGCTCCCCGACCTGCTCGCCGTGGTGCGAGCCGACCAGCTGTGGCTCCTCCGGGTGCCCCATGACGGTGAACCGGCGGTCGCCGCGGCGACACCCGATCCCGGCGCGACCGGCTGGGCAGACGGCTTCGACCTCGAGCACGTCATCGCCGACCGGCTCACGATCACTCATCGTTCGGGGGGAGCGGCGTTCGTGGCCGAACAGCTCGACGGCGACCTCGTCCTGGTGGTGTCCCGACGCTGGAGCCCCTTCGGCGAGCGTCTCGTCGCTCGCGCCATCCTGGACCGAGCGGTCACCTCGCTGCGGTTGTTGATCGACCGGGGCGAGATCCTCAGCCGGCTCCGTGAACTGAGCACCATCGACGAGCTGACCGGCCTCCCGAACCGTCGAGGTTTGACCGCCCGGCTGGAGCTCGAACGAACTGGCGCGGCCCGCACCGGGCGACCCTTGTGCATCGCCATGGTGGACCTCGACCGTTTCAAGGCCTACAACGATGACTTCGGGCACTTGGCCGGCGATGACGTACTACGGCGTGTCGCCACACTGCTGCGCGAACGGCTCCGAGCCACCGATCTCGGGGCGCGCTACGGCGGCGAGGAGCTGTGCCTGGTGTTGCCAGACACCGACCTCGCCGGTGGCGCAGCGCTGGTCGAGGACCTGCTCGCCCACGTCCGCCAGCTCCCGGCCGAGCGGCCGATCACCTTCTCCGCAGGACTCGCGCAGTGGGACGGCTTCGAGAGCATCGACGAGCTCCTCAGCCGGGCCGACCAGGCGCTCTACCGAGCCAAGCGGGATGGTCGTGACCGGGTCGAGGTGACCACAACCACCACCCGCTGACGGTCTCCGGGTCCCCACCCGAGCCGATTTGGCCCCTGTGCCACCGCTCAGCAGCATGGTGGCCTCTACCGCGACCCCGCACCGGGCGATGCAGCGGTGCATGGAGAGCCGATGCTCGGGAGGAGTGGCCTCAGGATGTTCAGACGGATCGGATCGTGGTGCCACGACCACCGCCGGCTCGTCGTGGTGTCGTGGGTGGCCGTCTTGATCCTGAGCGGCGCGCTGTCGAACGCCATCGGCAGCGGGTTCCGCCAGGAGTTCAACCTTCCCGACGTCGAATCCAAGCAGGGGCTCGACCTGCTCGATCAGGACTTCGGAGGTCTCGGCACGGGCTTCGTCGGCAGCATCGTCTTCTTCGCCGACCAAAGCGTGAACGACCCCCTGGTCCGGGATCGGATGCAGGCCCTCTTCGACCAGGTCGCCCGCATCGACGGTGTCGCCCGGGTCCAGAGCCCCTTCGCCCCTGGCGGCGCGCGGCAGATCTCAGCCCGGGGCCCCTCCGCCGGGAAGATCGCCTTCGCCGAGGTGGAGCTGCGCGACGACGTGGACTTCGACCGCGCCGCGGAGATCCGCGACCTGATCCGAGCCGAGCAGCCCCGGCTCGACGGGCTGCAGATCGAACTCGGCGGTTCCGTCTTCGCCGACTTCGACGAGCCGTCATCGGAGATCCTGGGCCTCGCCTTCGCCATCGTCATCCTCATCCTCGCCTTCGGCTCGGTGCTGGCGATGGGCCTGCCCGTGGGCGTCGCACTGTTCGGGATCGGCGTCGGCACCGCGATGGTGACGCTCCTCAGCAACGTCCTGGCCGTGCCCGACTTCGCCACCATCCTCGGAATCATGATCGGTCTCGGTGTGGGCATCGACTACGCCCTGCTGATCGTCACCCGCTTCCGGGAGCAACTCCACACCGGCCAACCCGTGCGCGACTCGGTGGCCATCGCCACCGATACGGCAGGCAGGTCCGTGCTCTTCGCCGGCATGACCGTCGTGATCTCCCTGCTCGGGATGGTCCTGATGGGGGTCAACTTCGTCCAGGGTCTCGCCGTCGCCGCCGCCGTGGTGGTGGGCATCACCGTCGTGGCGTCGCTCACCTTGCTGCCCGCCCTGCTCGGCTTCGCCGGCCAGCGGGTGGAGCGCACCCGCTGGCGGGGCCTGCTGGCTGCGGGCATGCTGGCAATCGCGCTGGTGGGCATCGGGCTCGGTATCACACCGCTGATGCTGGGTCTGCCGGTGGCCGCGATCATCCTCGTCACCGGGCTGGTCGTGCCGGCCCTCCAGCGCGAGGTACCCCGGCGTCCCCCGAAGCCCCGGCAGCAGACGACCGCCTACCGGTGGAGCCGGATCATCCAGCAGCGGCCCTGGCCGTTCGCCGTGGTGGGGACGCTCTCGCTCATCGTCCTGGCTCTCCCGGTGCTCGGACTGCGGCTGGGCTTCTCCGACGAGAGCAACTTCGCCGAGGAGACCTCGACCAGGCGGGCCTACGACCTGCTCGTCGAGGGATTCGGACCGGGGTTCAACGGTCCACTGATGCTGGTCGCGGAGCTACCACCAGGCACCGACCCCGGCGGGCTGGGCCCGATCACCGAGGCCGTAGGGCGCGACCCGGGCGTGGTCTACGTGTCCCCGCCGCAACCGAACGACCCCGCGAGCCCGACCGCGGTCCTCTGGACCGTGGTGCCCACCAGCGGGCCGCAGGAGGAGGCCACCACCGAGCTGGTGAACCGGCTGCGCCGCGAGGTGCTGCCGCCCGCGGAGGACCAGGCCGGGGTGCAGGTGGCCGTCACCGGGCGGGTCGCGGTCGCCATCGACTTCGCGAGCTTCCTGTCGTCGCGCCTGCCCTACTTCTTCGCCGCCGTGCTCGCGCTGTCGTTCCTCCTGCTCATGGTGGTGTTCCGCTCGCTGCTCGTGCCCTTGAAGGCCGTGCTCATGAACCTGCTCTCGATCGGTGCGGCCTACGGCATCGCCATCGCCTTGTTCCAATGGGGCTGGCTGAGCGAGCTCACCGGCGTACAACCCGCCCCGATCGAGCCGTGGGTACCGATGATGCTCTTCGCCATCGTGTTCGGGCTGTCCATGGACTACGAGGTGTTCCTGCTGTCGCGGGTGCGCGAGGAGTGGCATCGCACCGGCGACAGCCGCACGTCGGTCGCCGACGGGCTGGCTGCGACCGCGAAGGTCATCACCGCCGCGGCCGCGATCATGGTGTTCGTGTTCGGCAGCTTCGTGCTCGAGCGCGACCGGATCGTGAAGCTCATGGGCACCGGGCTGGCCACCGCGATCCTGCTCGACGCCACTCTCGTGCGGATGCTGCTGGTGCCGGCGACCATGGAGTTGCTCGGGGATCGCAACTGGTGGCTCCCCCGGTGGCTCGACCGGGTCATCCCCGACGTCGACGTCGAAGGACACGCCGGCGAGCTGCCACCCGACGATGAACCGGAGTCCGGCGAGCGTCGACCCGAACCGGTCGGCGCGAGCTGAGCGCTGCCACACTGGCAGCCATGCGATTCGGACTCGACCTCGCCCAGCAGCGCATGCCCTTCACCGAGCTGATCGCGCGTGCCCGCTTCGCCGACGACGCCGGCTTCGACGGGATCTGGGGCTTCGACCACTACCAGCCGATGTACGGCTCCGGCCCCGGCGAGTGCTTCGAGGGCAACACCACCTTGGCTGCCTTGAGCGGCCACACCAGCAGAGTGCGACTGGGTTTGCTGGTCACCGGGGTGACCTACCGCCATCCCTCGGTGCTCGCCGCGGAGACGATGACCATCGACCACGCGTCAGGAGGGCGGCTCGAGCTCTCCCTCGGCGCAGCGTGGTTCGAGCCCGAGCACCGTGCCCTCGGCATCCCCTTTCCCCCCACCGCCGAGCGCATCGAGATGCTCGACGAGGCACTGACCATCATCAAGGGTCTCCTCGGCGGGGAGGACTTCTCCTTCGAGGGCCGCCACTGGACGATCGAGCACGCCGTCCTCCGTCCCCCACCGGTCCAGCGACCGCACCCACCGATCTGGGTGGGTGCCAGCGGCGAGCGGAAGATGCTGCCGCTCGTGGCCCGACACGCCGACGTGTGGCACACCTTCGGCGACCCGGCCACCATCGCTCGCAAGAGCGCGCTCGTGGACCGATTCGCCGAGGAGCTCGGCCGGGACCCGGCCACCATCGCCCGTGCCGCCTCGCTGAGCCTGTCGGAGCCCTGGCCGGAGGTGCGAGCGAACGCCGAAGCGCTGGCGGCCACCGGAGTCGGCTATCTCGTGTGCGGGTGGCCGAGTGAGGGCCGCTCCCGGGTGGAGGAGTTCGTCGAGCAGATCATGCCTGACCTGCGGAGGGCCTGACCGCCTCGGTCGACTTCGGCGAGCTCGACCGCTCGGGGTTCGCGGCCCAGGAACGAGCACGGACAGTCGCCCTGCGAGCCCCCGGCGTCAGCGCGAGGACCTCGTCGAAACCCTCCCGCAGGCAGTCGAGGAAGACATCGGCGTCGGGGACCGCACCGGCGTCGGTCGTCACCCCCACGCAGCACGTGCCCGCATACGACATGAGGGTGATGTTCGCCGAGGAACCGATGGTCGGCCCGCAGGCATAGAACCCCTCCACCCGGGCCCCTGCCACGTACACCGGCAGCGGGAAGCCAGGGACGTTCGACGCCAGCACGTCGACGTGCTTGAGCATGCTCCCCGTGATGGCCGGCGGGAGGAGGTTGAGCACACCGGCGATCACCTCGGAGTAGCCGATCGCCGGCTCGTGCCGCAGGCCGGCAGTCAGCCGGTCGATGGCGATCATGCGCGTCAGCGGATCGGGATCGTCGACGGGTACCGGGAAGCGCAGCAGCGTGATGCGATTCCCACCAGCCGGGTCGTCCTCGGTGCGCACGCTCACCGGCATGGTCATGCGGATCTGTTCGATGCGCGCTTCGTGGCGCTCGTGGTAGCGCCGCAGCCCGCCCGTTACCGCGGCCACGAAGGCGTCGTTGAGCGTGCCACTCACCGCGTGCGCCGCGGCGTGGAGGTCGTCGAAGGGCACGTCCAGAGCGGCATAACGCCACACCAACCGCCGTTCGGTCATCACCGGTGACAGCGTGCGGGTGACCGGGGCCACGAAGCGGGCGATCGAAGCGACGGTGCGAGCTGCGCCCAGAGCGGTGCCGACCGGGTCGGTGACCGCGCGCCTCACCCCGGTCGGAAGCCGGCGTAGCCCTCCCGCGACCGTTCGAGCGACGACCGCCAAGTCGTGCGCCAGCGCCTCGCGGACCCGTTCGGCGTCGGTGGCACGGGGTCCGGCGGTGGGCAGCGGGGGCAGCGGACCGCGGTCGGCCGGTTCCCGTTCGAGGTCGACGACGTGCTCCGCGAGCTGGATACCGCCGATCCCGTCGGTGAGCGAGTGGTGGACCTTGATGATCATCACCGCCCGGCCCCCAGGCAGTCCCTCGACCACCGTCAGCTCCCACAACGGTCGGGCGGGATCGAACGCGGTCATCCCCTCGATGCGAGCCAGGTCGAAGGCCGCGTCGAGCGATGCCGGTGCCGGCAGCGCCACCCACCGCACGTGCCACGACAGATCGAGGTCCGCGTCGAGCGCCCAGGTCGGCGTGGCGAGCGGGAGGGGCAGGGGCGCCGGCACCAGCCGTTCACGGAACATCGGCGCCAGGCGGGTGGCCCGCTCCAGGCGGTCGAGCAGCAGGGCGCGCTCCGGCGCGCGGTCGAGCACCGTGATCGCGGTGATGGTGGAGCGCAACAGGGGATCCCGTTCCATGCGCCACGCGAACACATCGGCCTGGCGGACCGGTGTCTGTACCGGGCCGGGGCCCATCGCATCCGTCATGGTGCCTCCTCCTCGCTGGGCCAGCGGGTCTGCACCGATCTCGACGATACGACCGGCAAGCTGGTGATCACAGGGTCGAAGGTCGGCTCGGTGAGCACACCACCGCCTCGGCACCCGATGGCCCGAGATCAGGCGGCCGGGACGGCGAGCGACGCCGCGTTGGCGTACATGACCTTGTCGATCTCCGCGGCGTCGAATCCCGCAGCGACGAGGTCATCGACGTAGCTGAGCGGGTCGGCCAGCCCCTCGGCGTGCGGGAAGTCGGAACCGAAGATCATCCGGTCGACGCCGATGAGCTCCCGCAGCTCGACCAGGTCGTCCTCGTAGAAGGGGGCCACCCACACGTGCCGTCGGAAGGTCTCTCGGGGATCCTCCTGCCACATGGGGCCACGCATCTGGAACGACTTCTTGAGCCGGCCGAACAGGGGACGGACCCACTCCGAGCCGTTCTCGATGGTGGCGACCCGGATGTTGGGGAAACGCAGGAAGATCCCGTCGGCGAGGAAGGACGCCACCGTGTCCGCGATCGGCGACATGGTCAGCAACTGGAACAGTGCCGGAAGGCGGAAGGCCTGGAACTCGGGGTTGACCCCCCACTGCTCGAGCATGAAGCCGTAGCCCGCGTCGCCGGCGTGGAAGGCCACCGTGACGCCGGCTTCGTTCACCCGGGCCCAGAAGGGATCGTGCGACGGGTGGCCGAAGCTGCGATTGCCGCTGGGATCGCTGATCGGCCCGGGTCTCATGTTGATGATCCGAGCGCCGTGGGCGAGCACGAACTCGAGCTCCTCCACCGCCCAGTCCACGTCGGCGAGCGTGAGGTAGGGCGCGGCGTACAGCCGGCCCTGGTAGTCGTAGGTCCAGTCGTCGAGCAGCCAACGGTTGAACCCCCGGAACGCGGCCAGCAGCGCAGGCCGGTCGCCGCTGAGCGCGCCTTCCATGCCCACCCCCAGGGTGGGGAACAGGAACGCCGCGGTGAGCCCCTGCGCGTCCATGACCTCCACTCGCGCCGCAGGGTCGCGGTAGGCGGGCTGGATCGGGTCCAGCTCCCCGAACGCCGAGTGCAGGTCGGTGATCGAGGTCTTCCCTCGGAAGTAGTCGATGAGCGCGCCCGGCTTCGACACCGGATCGAAGGTGGGGTTGGGGATGAAGCGGTTGATCTTTCCCCCGACGAGGAGCCGTTGCTTACCGTCGATCTCGGCCCAGCGCATGCACCGGCCCCGCATCTTCGGGTCGACGTGCCGGATGAACGCATCGGTGGCCTCGTAGTAGTGGTTGTCCGCGTCGAACGCCCTCGCGGGGCGCGAGGCGGCATCGGTGGTACTCATCGGGCACTCTCCTCTCTCGGGGTTGCGGTTGCGTCGCCGTCGGCCGTGGTCGCCTGGCCGTAATCGCCGAACGGGGCATCCCGCCTGGCCAGCGCGTCGCCGAGTCTGCCGTTGACCATGTCCCGCAGGTACTCCTTCGAGGATCGCTGGTGCAGACCGAGGGCCAGGATCTCGGAGCCGTAGCGGATCGCGGTGCGCGCCCCCATCACCTCCATCGCCCGGTGCACCGAGCGCTTGTTGAGCTGCTGCAGGTCGGGTGGGATGGCCGCCACCCGCTCCGCGATGCGCAACACCTCGCGCTCGAGGTCCGCCGCCGGGAACGCCCGGTTGGCCCACCCGACCCGTGCCGCGTCCGCGCCGCTCAGCGCGTCACCGGTGAGCATCTGCTCCATGGCGACCCGCATGCCCATCAGCCAAGGGTGGAACTGCATGTCGGGGGTGCTCATGGTCCGCACGGGCGGGTAGCCGATCTGCGCGTCCTCGGCCACGTAGACCAGGTCGCACGCGGTCGCCAGCTCGCTGCCGCCCGCCAGGCACCAGCCGTGCACCTGGGCGATGACCGGCGTGGCCAGGTCCCAGATGTCGAACCAACCCGCCACCACGTGCCGAGGCCACTGGCCGTCGCCCGGTGCCGTGTACCACGGCAGCGGGTCGTTCGGATCGGGTGCGAGGTCGTAGCCGGCCGAGAAGCACGGGCCCGCACCCCGGATGATCATGACCCGCACCTCACGGTCGAGGTCCCCCGCATGCAACGCGTCGAAGAGCTCGCCCCGGAGCCGGTTGCTGAGGGCGTTGCGCTTCTCCGGCCGGTTGAGGGTGAGGCGGCGCACGAACGGTGCCGGGTCGTCCACCAAGACGAGTGCTTCGCCGGGCACTGGAACCCCCTGTCGACGATGAAGGATCCCAACCGTATCTGACGGTGACGTCAGGAGCTTCGCCCGCTCGGCCCGCCGAGCACCGCGAACGATCCCGTGGCGGTGGCGACCAGGTGCTCGTCTTCCGCGATGGTCGACGGATCCTCGCCGATGGGTGCATCAGCGGCGAACAGGCGCGACTCGAGCTGCACGATCCGCTTGCCCGCCCGCACCACCCGGGTGTCGGCGAGCAGCAGACCGCCGATGGCGGGGCGCAGGAACCGTAGGTGCACCTCGATCGAGGCGCAGAACCGATCCGGCGGCAGCACGCTCATGGTGGCCCCGCCCATCGAGGTGTCCACCAGCGCGAACAGCACCGCGCCGTGGGGGACGCCGTTGGGGTTGTGGTGCTCCGGCCGCACCTCGAGCACGGCACGACATCGTCCCGGTTCGGGAACCTCGACCTCGAAGCCCAGGAAGTCGGCGAACGGGTGCTCCACGGAGCCGGGCGGCAGGGTCGGAGGCTCGGTCATCCGGTCACCCTAGGCAGGCATCGCCTCAGATAGCCGCCGAGAGGACCGTGACCACGACGGGCCGCGCGGCGCGGGGCCCGTCGAACTCGCAGAGGAAGACGTTCTGCCACCGTGACAGGCCGAGCTCGCCGTCGATGATCGGGATGGTCTCGGAGGGGCCGACGATGCCGGCCTTCAGGTGCGCGTCGCCGTTGCCGTCCTGGCGATCGTGCTCCCACACCCCAGGCGGGACGAGCTGCGCCAGCAGGCGCACCACGTCGCGCTGCACGCTGTCGTCCCAGTTCTCCTGGATCATGATCGCCGCCGTGGCGCCCTGCGCGTAGACGGCCACCGCGCCGGTGCGCACCCCGCTGCCGGCCACCACCTTGCGCACCTCGCGGGTGATGTCGTAGAGCGCCTCCCGCTCGTGGGTGCGGATCGTGAACGTCTGCTGCATCACCATGTCCGCTCTCTACCGCTCCGCGGTGCACTGGTCCACGTCACCGGGGTGCGATGCCTCCACGCCCAACCCCTTGACCCCAACCACCTTGACGCCCACCCACCGATGGTTCTACGATTTCCGACGTGCATTCGGAAATCGACGAGCGGACGGGCGAAGTGCTGGACCGGCGGGCCCGGAAACGGGAAGCCCGCAGGGGTCACCTCCTCGATCTGGCTGCGGATCTCGTCCAGCGCCACGGTGTGGCCGGGGTGACGATGGCCGCGTTGGCCGATGCCGCCGACTACGCACCGGCCTCGCTCTACACCTACTTCCCGTCACGAAGCGCCCTGCTGGCCGCGCTGCAGCGACGAGCCCTCCACAAGCTGGCCGCGGTGGCCGAGGAGCACGTCGCCGACTGGGAGGACGCCCTCACCGAGCTCTCCCCTGCACCACCGGCCGAGGTGGCGGCGCTGGCGAAGCTGATCGCGTTCTCCGACCTGTTCCTGGCCGCCCCACGCCGCTACCCCAAGGAGTTCCGCCTCCAGCAGGAGTTGCTCGTCAACTCCGAGGTCGAAGACACCGCGGATGCAGCCTCGGTGGTGCCTGCGGCCATGGCGGTGCTCGACGTACCCCGCCGCCTCCTCGCCGCCGCAGCCGATGCCGGAGCGCTGCGGTCGGACGAGCCGGCCAGCGATCCACTCGACCAGCCCGTGGACGGCGCGCTGCTCCGCACCCTGGCGTGGATCGTGGCCCTCAACGGGGCGCTCCTCACCGAGCGGCTGACCACCGGTCTGCCCACCACGGAAGCCGCGCTCGGGCGAGAGCTCACCACCGCCCTGCTGCTCGGATGGGGTGCGGACCCGGCCGCTCTGGCCACCGCCCGCACCCTCGCCCACGACTGGGCCCGCTGAGCATCCGGCACCGCAACAGAAGGCCGGCACCGCAACAGAAGGAAGGAGCACGACCGGTGGACACCGCAACGGCGATCATCGTGGTTCTCGGGGCCTTCGGGTTCGGCGCGTTCCTCTGGACCCTCGCCGAATACCTGCTCCACCGTTTCGCCATGCACCACCTGCACGGCAAGGGGATCATGAGCCGGGAGCACCTCGAGCACCACGTGCACTCCTCGTGGCACTTCGACCGGACCCACCTCATGAGCTGGGCCGGGATGCTGACCGTGGGCTTCCTCGGCTGGATGCCGCTGGGCTGGCTGGTGGGCGGCCCCCGGGTGGGGATCGCGGTGGCCGTCGGCTGGGCGTGCGGCTACTTCTTCTACGAGTACCAGCACGCCGTGGCGCACCTGCGCGCTCCGACCGGCCCCTACGGCGCCTGGGTGCGGCGGCATCACTTCCACCACCACTTCGGACACCCCATGGCCAACCACGGCGTGACGATCCCGCTGTGGGACAAGCTCTTCGGCACGCTGGAGCGGCCGGAGACCGTTCGGGTGCCGCGCCGGCTCGCGCTGCCCTGGATGCTCGACGACGACGGGGCGGTCAAGCCCGAGCTCGCCGACAGCTACGCGTTGGTGGGCCGGGCCGGCATCGACGAGCGCCAGGCGAAGATCGACCGGGCCCGGGCGTTCGCCTCGCTCGCCCCGCTGGACTGACCCTCGCCCGGCTTCCACGCGCTGCCCTGTCCCGGGGGGCGCGGGACCGCAGGCCCCGTCATGGCTGTCACCGTGCTCTCGTACAGTTCGCGACGTGCTGCACCTCCACGTCGCGGACGAGCTCGAGCGCCTCGTCGACCCGCTCGCCGAGGTGCTCGGACAGCCCCCGGCCGACCCCTTCACCCCCGAATGGCTGGCGACACCCTCGGCCGGTCTCAGCCGATGGCTGCGACTCCGTCTCGCCCGCCGACTCGGCGCGAGCGACGGCGATCTCGATGGGGTGGCGGCGAATCTCGACCACCGCTTCCCCGGGGCGCTGCGCTCGTCGGTGCTCGCCGCGGACCTCGACGGCGAGCCCGACCCGTGGTCGCTGCCGCACCTCACCTGGGAGGTGCTCGGCACGCTCGACGCCGCCCGGGGCGACCGGCGGTTCGGCCCCGTGGCCGCCGTGCCGGACGGGGCCACCGCCTTCGGCCAGGCCCGACGGGTGGCCGATCTGCTCGACCGCTACGCCACCCACCGGCCGGCGATGCTGCGGGCCTGGGCGGAGGGCCGCGGGGTGGACGGCGCGGGCGCCGGTCTCGACCCCTCGGCCGTCTGGCAGTACCACCTCTTCCGATCGCTCCGGCGACGGATCGGCACCCCGAGCCCGGCTGAACGGCTGCCGGGCATCGTGGCCCGGCTCCGCGACGGCGAGCAGGTGCCGGGCCTCCCCGCCCGGTTGTCGTTCTTCGGCCTCTCCTCGGTCCCGGGTGGCGCGCCGTTCCTCGAGCTCGTCTCCGCCGTCGCCTGCAGCCATGAGGTCCACCTCTTCCTGGTCCAGCCCTCGCTCCCGCTCGCCCGATCGCTGCGGACGCGCCTCCAGTCCCGCGGAGCGCCGCTCCTCCTTCGGGCCGACGACCACTCCGCGGAGGCGGTCGCGCACCCCCTCCTGCGTTCCTGGGCTCGCCCGAGCCGGGAAGCCACGATCCTCTGGGCCGCCTCGACCGCCGCGGCACCCGAGACCCGGATCGTCGAGCTCGATCCCGAGCGTCGGGATGAGCCCCGGACCCTCCTCGAGCGGGTGCAGGCCGACCTGCGCGCCGATCGGCCGCCGGCGGGCGATCACGTGCTCGAGCCCGGCGACCGGTCGATCGAGGTGCACACCTGCCACGGGGCGATGCGGCAGGTCGAGGTGCTCCGCGACGCCATCCTCCACCGGCTGGCCGACGACCCGTC
The DNA here is from genome assembly GCF_036846205.1 of Rhabdothermincola sp. Lineage (NCBI taxonomy): Bacteria > Bacillati > Actinomycetota > Acidimicrobiia > Acidimicrobiales > Iamiaceae > Rhabdothermincola > Rhabdothermincola sp. The sequence continues at coordinate 16,762 of NZ_DAIUCK010000039.1, forward strand.
CCTCGCCGAGGACGACGTGCTCGTGGTCTGCCCCGACATCACCACCTACGCTCCTCTCGTCGAGGCGGTGTTCGGTCGCTTCGGCGCGGACCGCCGACCCTACGACGGCCGGCACACACCGCAGCTCGAGTACCACATCACCGACCGATCGCTGGTCGACACCGACGCGCTGGTCACCGCCTTCGCCAGCGTGCTCGAGCTGCTCGGCGGCCGGTTCTCGGCCTCGGCCGTGCTCGACTTCATCGCCCAGCAGCCGGTTCGCGACCGCTACGAGCTCGACGAGGAGGCATTCGACCAGATCAACCGATGGGTGCGAGAGGCATGCGTGAAGTGGGGCCTCGACGCTGACCACCGGCGGCACTGGGACATCCCGGCCGGCTACGAGGCCCTGTCGTGGCGGTTCGCGCTCGACCGCCTCCTCCTCGGCATCGCCACCAGTGACGACGGCTTCTCGCTGGCGATGGGCGGCGTGCTGCCCCACGAGATCGAAGGTGACGAGGTGGCCACCGCGGGCCGTCTGGCCGATCTGCTCGGCCGGCTCCGGTGGCTGGCCGAGCACGCTGCGGGGAAGCGCACCATCGACGAGTGGCTCGCGCTGCTCGGCGACGCGGCGACCGACCTGTTCCGCGCCCCCCGCGACGAGCCGTGGCAAGCCGAACGGCTGGCTCAGGTCCTGAACGACGTCGCGGAGCAGTCCCGAGCGGGCGGTGAGGGGTCGTCGACCCCGCTCGACCTCGACGACGTCCGGCGGGTCTTCGCCGAGCCCCTGGCGGGCACGCCGCGCCGATCGCACTTCTTCCGGGGCGGCATCACCGTCTCGTCGCCCACCCCGCTGCGCGGGGTGCCCTTCCGCATGGTGTGCGTCCTCGGCCTCGACGAGGATGCCTTCGCCGGGGCCGGCACCGACGGCGACGACCTGGCGGCCGCCGCACCCCACCTGGGCGACGCCGACCCGCGGGCCGATGCCAGGCAGGCCCTGCTCGAGACCATCCTGGCCGCGAGCGACCAGGTCCTCATCACCTGCACGGGACGCAGCATCGTGACCAACCAGCCCGTGCCACCGGCCACGGTCCTGGCCGAGCTGCGCGAGGTGGTGCGCAGCACCGTGCGTCCCGAGGACCGGGACCGGGTCGACCACCAGCTCGCCATCGCCCACCCCCGCCAACCCTTCGACGACCACAACTTCCAACCCGGCCGGCTGCGGTCCCGGCCCTGGAGCTTCGACCCGCAGCTCCTCGACGCCGCCCGGTCCCGACGGCGCAAGCTCGAGCCGGCACCGTTCCTCGCCTCACCGATCGACCAGCGGTCCGAGGAGCACCTCGACCTGGCCGACCTGCACCGGGTGCTGGGCCATCCGGTGAAGGCCTTCCTCAGCGACACCCTCGATATCGTGCTGCCGTGGGAGTCCGAGCAGGTCTCCGAGGAGCTGCCCCTCTCGGTGTCCGCGCTCGACCGATGGAAGCTCGCCGACCGCCTGCTGAGCGCACAACTCGCGGGGGGTGACCGGTCCGCGTGGCTGCGGCGCGAGCGAGCGGCCGGCACCCTTCCGCCAGCCGAGCTCGGTCAGCGAGCGCTCGACGAGGCCACCGGGAAGGTCGACGGGCTGCTGGAGCGGCTCTCGGGATGCGGCTACGAGCTCGGCACCGAGCCGGACCGGGTCCCGATCGACGTCCTGCTCCCGGACGGGACCCGACTGACCGGGCTGGTGGACGACGCCCACGCCGACCTCCCCGGCCCGGTGCGGGTCAGCGCCAGCCGGCGACGACCGAAACAGTTCCTCGCCGCCTGGCTCGATCTCATGGCCCTCACCGCCCACGATCCGAGCCGCGACTGGTGGTCGGTCACGATCGCCCCGCACGAAGACAGCTCGCGCCGATCCGAGCCTCCGGTGATCGAGTGCCTCGGGCCGGTCGGGCGGACCGTCGAGGATCGCCGCCGGAACGCCCTCGCGGCCCTCGGCGTGGCCGTCGACTGCTACCGCCGGGCGCGCCGCGAACCGATCCCGCTGTTCCCCAAGCTGTCCCGGCCGCTCGCGGAGGGGCGAGCCACCAAGGAGGACTGGATCGGCCGTTGGGGGGGAGACGGGACCGACCCGGCACACCGGTTGGTCTTCGGCGACCTCGACCTCGCCGGTGTGCGAGCCCTTCCGGTGCAACCACACGATCCTCCGGGCCGGGCAACCAACCGGGCCGAGCGCTTCGCACAGTATCTGTGGGGCACCATCCTCGACTCCTGCACCGTGTCCCACCTCGACGACGGCGCGGACGGCACCGACGACGAGGAGGCCTCGACGTGAGCCGCTCGCCCATCCCGCGGTTCGACCCGACCGCACCGCTGCCCACCGGTCGGGTCGCCATCGAGGCCAGCGCGGGCACCGGCAAGACGTACGCGTTGTCCAGCCTGGCCACCCGCTACGTGGTGGAGGGCGGCTTCGACATCGGCGGCCTGCTCATGGTCACCTTCACCCGGGCCGCCGCAGCTGAGCTCCGGGACCGGGTACGGGACCGCCTCGCCCAGACCCGCACCGCCCTGACGACGGTGCTCGACGGCGGCGACCCACCGTCCGGCGACGAGGTGCTCCGGCTGCTGTGCGCGGGCGACCTCGAGGAGCGGCTCGAGCGGTCGATGGCCGCCCTGGCCAGCTTCGACAGTGCCTGTATCACCACCATCCACGGCTTCGCCTCGCAGATGCTCGGCGCCCTCGGCGTGGCATCGGGCGACTTCGACGCCACCTTCGCCGAGGACGGCGACGAGACACTCCGCCAGAGCTGCGCGGACCTGCTCGTGGCGGCGGCCCTCTCCGGCGCCCACCCTGCCGACCACCTGCCCGATCACGACACCCTGCTCGAGTTGGCTCGTGCCGTCGCCGGCAACCCCGGCATCGCGCTGGCGCCGGGACCGGATCCGGCGAGCTCGAACGACATCGCCGTACTCCGCCGCCGGCTGGTCGAGCGGGTGGTGCTCGAGGCGGAACGTCGCCGGCGAGCGCAGGCCACCCTGTCCTTCGACGACCTGCTCACCCGGCTCCGGGACGCCCTGGCGAGCACCGGGGGCGGGATGGCGGTGCGCGACGCGCTCCGACGACGTTTCAAGGTCGCCCTCATCGACGAGTTCCAGGACACCGATCCCGTGCAGTGGCAGATCTTCGACGCGGTGTTCGGTCGTCCCGACACCGGGAGCACCCTGGTCATCGTCGGCGACCCCAAGCAGTCGATCTACGCGTTCCGCGGCGCGGACGTGCACACTTACCTGGAGGCCGTCGGCTCGGGGACCACGGTGAGCGAGACGCTGGCCACCAACTGGCGCTCCGACGCCACACTGCTCGAGGCGCTCGACGCCCTGCTCTCGGGTACCACCTTCGGCGACGAGCGCATCCGCTTCCATCGGGTGGAGCCCGCACCCGGACATCACGACCAGCGGATCCGCTCGGTACGCGGCGAAGAGCTTCCGGCGCTCTCGCTCCGCCTGGCCATCCATCCCGCCCTCGGCCGGCAACAGCGGAGCCCAGGGGTGGTGCTGGCCGACCAGGCGGAGCAGGCGGTGTACGCGGACCTCGCCGAGCAGGTCCGCCTCCTCCTCGAGGACGCCGAGCTGCGCGACGGCGACCACTGGCGCCGGGTGACACCGCGAGACGTGGCGGTGCTCGTGGTGGCGAACAGAGACGCGGCCGACGTGCAGTCGGCACTCGCCGCCTGTGACATCCCCGCCGTGGTCTCCCGCGGAATCTCGGTGCTCGAGACCACCGCCGCGCAGCAGTGGCGATGGCTGCTCGAAGCGGTCGGCCAACCGGCCGATCCGCGCCGGGCCGGCACCGCCGCCCTGGGCTGGTTCGTCGGATGGACCGCTGATCAGCTCCACCACGACGACGGCACGGCCTTGGCCGAAGTGCAGGAACAGCTCCACCACTGGGCGGGCGTGCTCCGCACCCGCGGCCCAGCGGAGTTCCTCCGTCGGGTGCGATCCGACTCGGGGGTCGCACCCCGCCTGCTCGCCCGGCCGTCCGGCGAACGGGACCTCACCGACCTCGATCACCTGGCCGAGCTCCTGACCCTCTCGGCGCCTGCTCACGCCGGGCCGGCCGGTCTGGTCGCCGCCCTCGACCGGCTCGCCGATCTCAAACCCGACGAGACCGGCCTGAGCATCACCGCCCGGCGCATCGAATCCGAGGCCGACGCGGTGCAGATCATGACCGTCCACGCCGCCAAGGGACTCGAGTTCCCCATCGTGTGCTGCCCCAACCTGTGGCGTGGGAGCCCGACGACCGTCCGCGACCTCATCATCTACCCGGACCCGCAGACCGGGCGGCGCACCATCGACCTCTGCCCGCAGCACCCCTGGCCGGACACCCGGACGGCCAAGGAACGCAAGCGGCTCGCCGAGCGAGCGGCGGTCGGCGAGAACCTCCGCCTGCTGTACGTGGCCCTGACCCGGGCTCAGCATCGACTGCTCGTGTGGTGGTGCCGCGCCAGCTCGAGCGACCGCACGGGTCTGGCCCGCGTGCTGTTCGCCCGTGACGACGAAGGCCGGATCGACCCGCAGCTCTTCGACGCCGAGCGGGTCCCCATCCCCCCCGACCAGGAGGTACCCGACCGCCTGCGGCCCATCGCCACCGCAGCCGGAGGCACCGTGGCCACGGCGATCGTCGGGCCACCCGCCGGTCCCGTCCGCTGGGAGGGCGGCACCGGTCGGGAGACGGGCGAGCTGTCCGTGGCCACCCTCGAACGGGAGCTCGACCGGGCCCGCCGGCGATGGTCGTTCACGATGATGGCCAGGGCCTACGGCGAGTCAGGGGTCGATCCGTTCGACGACACGCTGGGCGACGCAGCCGCCGGCGATGAACCACCCGAGGACCTCACCGGCGCGCCCGTGCCCGCGGAGGCTCCGATCCCCGACACGCCGGCAGCGAGGCCCCCGGTGCTCCCGCTCGGCGACGTCCGGGGCGGCACCGCGTTCGGCAACCTGGTGCACGACGTGCTCGAGCACACGGACTTCGCGGCATGCGACCTGCGGGCCGAGCTCCACGAGCAGGTGGTGCGGGCGACGCGCTGGCGTGGGATGTCCGGCGTCGACCCCGACACCCTCACCGAGGGGTTGATGCGCTCGCTGACCACCCCGCTCGGCCCGCAGCTCGGCCATCGCCGCCTGTGCGACTTCGAGCGCGCCGATCGCCTCGACGAGCTGGCGTTCGAGCTGACGCTGGCCGGTCGCGGCACGGGTGCCGACGACGCCTCGATCGGGGGGTTGATCCTCCGGCACCTCCCCGCCGGGCACGGTCTGCGGCCCTGGGCCGAAACGCTCGCCGATGGCGCCCTGCGGCGCCAGCTCGCAGGCCATCTCACCGGCTCGATCGACCTGGTGCTGCGGTTCAAGCAGCACGCCGAACCCGACCGGTTCGTGGTGGTCGACTACAAGACCAACGCCCTCACCCCCCGAGGGGCGCCACCTGCGCTCGAGCACTACCACCCCGACCGCCTCCCGGCGGCGATGGCCGAGCACCACTACCCGCTCCAGGCCCTGCTGTACGCCGTCGCCCTGCACCGGTACCTCCGCTGGCGGGTCCCCGACTACGACCCGGCGATCCACCTCGGAGGGATCACCTACCTGTTCCTGCGAGGCATGGTCGGCCCGGAGACCCCGACCGCCGGTGGCGTGCCCTACGGGGTGTTCGCCTGGCAGCCACCCGCGGCCCTCATCACCCAGCTCAGCGATCTCCTGCACGGGTGCGAGGTGGCGCCATGACCGCGCCCACCCCGCTCTTGAGCCCGCTGGTCACCTGCCTGGCGCCCTTCGTCGAAGCCGGCGTGCTCGACCACGCGGATGTCCACCTCGCTGAGGCCGTCGGGCGGCTCACGCCCACCACCTCACCCGAGGTCCTGCTGGCCGCCGCGTTGGCCGTGCGAGCGGTCCGGCTGAACCACGTGTGCGTCGTGCTCGAGGAGCTGCCCGGCTCGATCGTGCTCGACGAGCGCGACGACCCGGTCGACCTGTCATCGCTCCCGTGGCCCTCACCCGAGCGCTGGCGGGCCGAGCTGCGCGGCAGCGAGGCGGTGGCCACCGTGATCGGCGACCCCTCGCCCGACGCGGGTGCCGTCGACGGCACGATCCGCCCCCTGGTCTTCGACGGCACCCGGCTCTACCTCGAGCGCTACTGGCGCTTCGAGCAGGAGGTGGCGAACGACCTCATCACCCGGGCCGCGACCCCATCCCCGGGGGCGACCGGGGTCGGCGCGGCCGCGGGCAGGACCCTCGATCAGCTGTTCCCGCCCGCGCCCGGCCACGTCGACCTCCAGCGCCGGGCGGCCGAGGTGGCGTTGACCAGCAACCTGGCCGTGATCGCCGGTGGTCCCGGGACCGGCAAGACCCGGACCATCGCCCGGATGCTGGCCGTCGCCCACCAGCTCGCCGAGCCGCAGGGCCGACCCCTGGAGGTCGCGCTCGCCGCCCCCACCGGTAAGGCGGCTGCCCGGATGACCGAAGCGATCCGCCAGGCGATCGACGAGGCGGCGATCGGCGGCGAGCTGGCGGAGGTCCTCCGCGGTCTGGAGGCCTCGACCATCCACCGGCTCATCGGCGCCCGGGGCACGACCGCCCGCCACCACCGCCGCCACCCGATCCCTGCCGACGTGGTGGTGGTCGACGAGGCCTCGATGGTGTCGTTGCCACTGATGGCCCGCCTGCTCGACGCGGTGCGTCCCGAGGCGAGGGTCGTGCTGGTGGGCGACCCCCACCAGCTCGCGAGCATCGAAGCCGGCGCAGTGCTCGCCGATCTCGTCGCCGATGCGCCGGCCCGCGATCGCGGCCCGCTCGCGGGGAACGTGGTGGTACTCGAGCGCTTCCACCGGTTCGGCGCCGACTCCACCATCGCCGAGCTCGCCGATGCGATCCGCCGGGGCGATCCCGATCGGACGATCGCCCTCCTGGCCGCCGGCGCCGACGACGTCGAGTGGGTCCGACCTGACGACGCCCGGGCGCTGGCTCGCCTCGAGCAGGTCGTGGTCGACAACGCGATCCGGGTGGCGAGCGCGGCGATCGACGGCGACCCGGCGGCCGGCCTGGCCATCGCGGAGGAGCTCAAGGTCCTGGCCGCCACCCGTCGGGGTGCGCTCGGCACCGACGACTGGCGGGCGCGCATCGAGGGAGCGCTCGGCCGCACCGACATCCGCGGCGCCGACGGGCGACCGGTCCGGTTGGGCCTCGGCGAGACCTGGTATGCCGGTCGACCGGTCATCGTCACCCGCAACGATCCACTCCACCACCTGGTCAACGGCGACACGGGGCTGGTGATGCGCGACGACCATGACCGCCCGGTGGCCGCCTTCCGTTCCGCCGACGAGCGCGGGATCCGCCTGCTGCCCACCTCGCAGCTGGCCGCGGTCGAGACCTGGTGGTCGATGACCATCCACAAGAGCCAGGGATCGGAGTACCGGCACGCGGTCGTCTCGTTGCCCCGAGCCGAGTCGCCGATCCTGACCCGGGAGCTGCTCTACACCGGCGTCACCCGAGCCCGGGAGCGGGTGACGGTGGTGGGCGGCGAGGACGCCATCCAGGCCGCGGTCACCCGTCGGGTCGCCCGGGCCACCGGCTTGGCGACCCGGCTCTGGGGCTCCTGACCAGCGGGCCACCGCCGCGCCGAGCCTGCTGGCTCACACCCACTTGCCGGGATTGAGGATGTCGTGGGGGTCGAGCGCCTGCTTGATGCGACGGGTGAGGTCCATCACGTCGCTGCCGAGCTGGCTGACCAGGTGGCGGGCCTTGAGCACCCCGATGCCGTGCTCGCCCGTCACCGTCCCGCCCAACGCCAGCGCCGCGTCCATGATGGCGTCGAAGGCGGCAAGGGCTCGGCTGGCGGCATCGCCGTCATCGGGATCGAACGTGACCAGCGGGTGGAAGTTGCCGTCACCCGCGTGACCGATGACCGGGATGGACGTCCGGTGTTCGACGGCCACCGCCTCCACCGCCGCCAGCAGCTCGGGGATGCGGGGCACGGGCACGCCGACGTCTTCGATCAGCACGGTACCCGTCCGCTCCACACAGGGGATCGCCATGCGCCGGGCGCCCATGAGCAGCTCGCCCTCGTCACGGTCGTCGGTGGCGGCGAGATAGGTGGCGCCACTGGCTTCGCAGGCCTCGGCGATCCGGTGGGCCTCGTCGCCGCCTCCGTCGGTGCGGGCCAGCAGCAGCGCGGCGGCGCTCGTGTCGAGGCCCATCGGCTTGACGGCCTCGACGGCCGCGATCGCGGCACGGTCCATCAGCTCGAGTGCCGCGGGTCGCACAGCGGACACGATCCGGGTCACCGCGTGGCCGGCGTCGACGAGGGAGCCGAAGCTGGCCACGACGGTCGATGCCGGCGGCGGGAGCGGGCGCAGGCGCAGCACGGCTTCGGTGATGACCCCGAGGGTGCCCTCGGAGCCCACGAAGAGTCGCTTGAGGTCGTAGCCGGCGACGTCTTTGACCGTTCGCCCGCCGAGCCGCACGGCCCGCCCGTCGGCGAGCACCACCTCGATGCCGAGCACGTAGTCGGTGGTCACCCCGTACTTCACGCAGCACAGGCCGCCGGCATTGGTGGCCAGGTTGCCGCCGATGGAGCAGATCTCGAACGATGACGGGTCGGGCGGGTACCACAGACCCTCCGCGGCGGCGGCCTGCTTGAGCTCGGCATTGCGGATGCCGGGGCCGGCGATGGCCACCATCGCGGCGGTGTCGATCGACAGGGCGCGCATACGCTCGGTGGACAGGACGATGCAGCCGTCGATGGCCGTGGACCCGCCCGACAGGCCGGTGCCGAGGCCGCGGGGCACCACCGGGACCCGGAACCGGGACGCCACCCGCATGACCGCCTGCACGTCCGCGGTGTGGCGAGCCCGTACCAGCGCCAGGGGCGTGCCGGGAGCGACGGTCGTGGCCCGGTCGGTCGTGTACCCGGCCATCACGTCGGCGTCGAGGACCACCGGCCGCTCACCCAGCTCGGCCAGCAGCGCCGAGCGGACGTCACCGTCGCGGGTGGGATCTCGCACGTCCCCATCCTCTCGTCTCGGCGCCCGGCGCGCCCGTCCGCGGCGGCTACCGTCGCCGGGGCATCGGTCGAGGAGGACGCCATGGCCCGGGTCGTGATCATCGGTGGAGGCTTCGGTGGGTTGGCGGCCGCCCATGAGCTGCGCAGCGCGCACCCCGAGCTGGAGGTGACGCTGCTCGATCGCCGCGACCACTTCTTCATGGGGTTCGCCAAGCTGTGGGACCTCGCCGGCGTTCGTCCCCTCGCCGACGGCACCCGCTCACTGCACGCGCTCGAACGCCGGGGTGTGCGGTTCGTGCAAACCGAGGTGACGGACATCGATGCCGCCGCTCGCCGGGTCGACACCGATGCCGGCAGCTTCGACGCCGATGCGCTGCTGATCGCCCTCGGCGCCATCCACGCGCCGGCCCACGTCTCCCTGCTCGACGCGCCCGGCGCGCACGACCTCTACGACCCCGCCGCCCTGCCCGCGATGCGCGCCGAGCTCGACTCGGTCGTCGACGGTCGGGTGCTGGTGTCGATCCTGGGTGGGCCGTTCCAGTGCCCGCCGGCCCCGTTCGAGGCGGTGCTGGCCATCGACGAGCGACTGCGCCGCCGCGGGGTGCGCGACCGGGTGGAGGTGGCGATCTCGACCCCCCAGCCGATGACCCTGCCGGTGGCCGGGGTCGACGCCAGCCGCTACCTGGCGTCGCACCTCGGCGAGCGGGGCATCGAGCTGCTGGCCGAGCATGCGGTGGAGCGGGTCGACGGCGCGGGGCGGACGGTGGCGTTCACGAACGGCACCTCGGTGGGCTACGCGGTGCTGCTCGGTGTGCCCGCCGCCAGTGCACCACCGGTGCTGGCCACCGCCGGGCTCACCGGCCCGTCCGGGTTCGTCGAGCCCGATCCGCGCACCTTGCGCACCCGCTTCGACCGGGTCTACGCGGTCGGTGACTGTACGCACGTACCCACTGCCAGCGGTGCGCTCCCCAAGGCGGGGGTGTTCGCCGCCAGCCAGGGAGCGGTGGCGGCGCGCAACATCGCTGCTGAGCTGCTCGGCGGCGAGCGCGCCCGGTTCGATGGCTACGGGCTCTGCTTTCTGGAGCTACCGGGTGAGCAGGTGGCATTCGTGGAGGGTGACTTCCTGGCGGAGCCCCGGCCCGAGGTGACCCTCACCGGCGCGGATCACGAGCGGTACCTGCGCAAGCAGGCGTTCGAGCGCGAACGCCTGGACGCCTGGCTCGGCTGAGGTGTCGGGGATCGCCGGCCAGCCCGCGTGGCTGTTCTCGAGGGAGGTGGAGGGATGACCCGCACGATGCGCCGCCAGGTCGCCAACTGGGAACCCGGCAGTGATGGGGACCCCCGACGATGGCTCAGCCTCGTGGTGCTGTGCCTGAGCCTGCTGATGGTGGTCCTGGGCAACACCGTGTTGAACATCGCCCTGCCGACACTGGTGCGCGACCTGGGCGCGACCGACCAGCAGCTGCAGTGGATGGTCGACATCTACAGCCTGTGCTTCGCCGGCATGCTGTTCACCGCCGGGGCGCTCGGCGACCGGTTCGGCCGCAAAGGGATGCTCAACGTCGGACTGGTGATGTTCGGGATGGGAT
>NZ_DAIUCK010000040.1:0-27206 GCF_036846205.1 Rhabdothermincola sp.
GCCGATCTCGCTCCCACCCTTGCCCGGCGACCGGGCACCGGTGGCCTCCCCAGCCCGATCGGCGAGCTTGCCGACCGTCGTGGTCGTGGCGCTCGCCAGCGCCCTGCTCGCCGCGCTGCTCACCGCGGGCCTGCTGCAGGTCTTCGACCGTGACTCGGGGCAGCGTGGCACCGCTCGAAGCACGCTGGAATCGGGAGCCGCGCTCGACATCCAGACCCTGCTTCGCAAGGCCCAACCGTCGGTGGTCACGGTCCATACGGACACCGCCTCGTCGTCGGGGCTCTACGGAGGAGCCGGCACCGGGGTGGTGGTCGGCGAGGACGGCTACATCCTCACCAACTGGCACGTCATCGGCGGCGCGTCGTCGGTGCGGGTCACCCTCCATGACGGCACCGAGCATGAAGCGACCCTGGTGGGAGGGTTCCCGAACGACGACATCGCGCTGATCAGGGTGGTCGACGGCCCGTCTCTGGTCCCCGCGGAGCTGGGAAGCTCCAGCTCGATCCAGGTCGGCGACGAGGTGGTCGCCATCGGCAACGCCCTCAACCTGGGCGGGACGCCAAGCGTGACGCGAGGGATCGTGTCGGCCACCGACCGCACGATTCAGACCCCCGAGATCACCTTGCGTGGTCTCATCCAGACCGATGCCGCCATCAACCCGGGCAACTCCGGTGGACCCCTCCTCGACGTGCAGGGCCGGGTGATCGGCATCAACACCGCGATCATCAGTGACGCCCAGAACATCGGCTTCGCCATCCCTATCGACGCCGTGAAGCCGTTGATCGACGAGCTCAAGCAGGGCCGGGGGATGATCACCCCGTCGTCCGCCTTTCTCGGGGTGGTCACCGAGTCGGTGAACTCGGTGCCCGACGCGGTCCTCGACCAGTACGACGTCAGCGCGTCCAACGGTGCCCTGATCACCGAGGTGCAGCCGGGCACGGCGGCGGATCGCTCGGGCCTACGGATCGGTGATGTCATCACCCGCATCGACGGCCAGCGGGTGCGATCCCGGGAGGACGTGCTCGCCATCATCCGGTCTCACGACGCCGGTGACGAGATCACCGTCGAGATCGAGCGGGCCGGTCGCAAGACCGAGATCACCGTCGAGCTGGGGAGCCGGCTCGGCGGCAACTGAGCGCGCCGGGAACCATGCCGCCCGGGAGCGGGGTACGCTCGCGGTCCCGATCGAGTCAGAGAGGCCACCAGTCCATGACCAGCGTCGAACCAGAGGAACCACCGCGGGGAGCCGTGAAGATCGTCTACCTCGGCCCGGTCGCGCCCCACTGGGAGGTGCGTTCGGAGTTCGGTGACCGGGCGGTCATCGACGCGTTCCGTGATCGGGCGATGGCCCGCCTGCTACTGCTCCCCCCACACGATCCGCAGTTCCGCCGGAACCGGGAGCGGGTGGCGCGCGATGCCGAGCGTGAGCACCTCATCCTCGAGTGGGATCTGGGCTTCCCCGAGGACGAGGAGCTCGTGCCCACTCGCTGAGCCCGTCCTGAGCCGGCGGTCCATCGCTACTGTGGATTCATGTCCGGCTCGCCCCCCGTGATCACCACGAACACGATCGGCGCGCCGCTCGAGGTCCCGCCAGCCGACGAGCTCGCTGCGAGCCCGGCCCGGTTCCTCAACCGCGAGCTCTCTTGGCTCGACTTCAACGCCCGGGTGCTGCACCTGGCCGAGGACCCGAACGTCCCCCTACTCGAGCGGGTCAAGTTCCTGGCCATCTTCAGTCAGAACCTCGACGAGTTCTTCCAGGTGCGGGTCGCCGGGCTGAAGGATCAGGTCGCAGCCGGGGTCTCCAGCACGACCCCCGACGGGCGGACGGCCGCCCAGCAGCTCCTCGACATCCGCGACCGGGTCGACGCGCTCTGCCGCCACCAGCAGGACGTCTTCCTGACCCAGGTCGTGCCGGCGCTGGCGGAGAAGGGGATCGTCTTCTCGAGCTACGACGAGCTCGACGACGACGACCGCAAGCATCTCGACGAAGTCTTCGAGGAGCGGATCTTCCCCGTGCTCACCCCGCTGGCCGTCGACCCCGGGCACCCCTTCCCGTACATCTCGGATCTCTCGCTCAACCTGGCCGTGATCGTCCACGATCCCCAGACGGGGTCGCGCCGGTTCGCCCGGGTCAAGGTCCCGAACCTGCTCCCGCGGTTCGTGGTGATGCCCGACGGGGAGCGGTTCGTGCCCCTCGAGCAGGTGATCGCCGCCCACCTCGGTTCGCTGTTCCCCGGCATGGAGATCGGCTCACACCACTCCTTCCGGGTGACTCGCAACGCGGACCTCACGCTCGAGGAAGAAGAGGCCGACGACCTGCTCGCGGCGGTGGAGATGGAGCTGCGCCGCCGCCGGTTCGGGCGTGCCGTCCGTCTCGAGGTCGACCACGAGATCTCCGGCGAGATCCTCGACCTGCTCCGGCGGGAGCTCGACGTCGAGGAGGAAGACGTCTACCGGCAGGCAGGGCCGCTCGATCTGGGCGGGCTGTGGTCGGTGCACGCGCTCGATCGTCCGGATCTCAAGGACCCGGTGTGGGTGCCGATCACCGAGGGGCGGCTGGCGAGCCGGGAGGAGCGCGGGGTGAGCTTCTTCAACGTCATCCGCGCCGGCGACGTGCTCGTCCACCACCCGTACACGAGTTTCGGGACCTCGGTCGAGGAGTTCATCCGTCAAGCCTCGAACGACCCGAAGGTCCTCGCCATCAAGATCACCCTCTACCGCACGTCGGGTGACAGCTCGATCATCCAGTCCCTGATCCGCGCTGCCGAGCGGGGCAAGCAGGTCGCCGCGCTCGTCGAGCTCAAGGCCCGCTTCGACGAGGAGAAGAACATCGTCTGGGCCCGAGAGCTCGAGAAGGCGGGAGTCCACGTCGTGTATGGGCTGGTGGGGTTGAAGATCCACACCAAGACCACGCTGGTGGTCCGGGAGGAGAGCGAAGGGATCCGTCGCTACTGCCACATCGGGACCGGCAACTACAACCCGCGCACCGCCCGTCTCTACGAGGATCTGGGCCTGCTGACCTGCGATCCTGACATCGGCTCCGACCTGACACAGTTGTTCAACCTGTTGACCGGTTATGCCCGGGAGCCCGAGTTCAAGAAGCTCCTGGTGGCCCCGAGTGACCTGCGGGGTGCGATCCGCTCGCTCATCGAGCGCGAAGCGCGCGCCGGTGCCGCAGGCCGGATCACCATGAAGATGAACAGCCTGGTCGACGCCGAGATGATCGACGCGCTCTATGCCGCGTCGCGGGCCGGTGTCCGCATCGATCTGCTGGTACGGGGTATCTGCAGCCTGCGGCCAGGGGTGCCGGGATTGTCGGACACGATCCGGGTCCGCTCGATCGTGGGGCGCTACCTCGAGCACTCGCGCATCTTCCGCTTCGAGCACGGCGGCTCCTCCGAGGGTGCCGGCGACGGCGTGCCCGCCTACTACATCGGTTCCGCCGACCTCATGCCACGCAACCTGGACCGGCGGGTGGAGGCTCTCGTCCCGGTCGAGGCCCCGGCGCTGCGGGCCCAGCTCGATGAGATCCTCGCGGTGTCCTTCGCTGACGACACGCTTGCCTGGGAGCTGTGCCCCGACGGCACGTGGCGACACGTGGAGGGTGCCGGTGAGGTCGAGACGCACCGCCGCCTGCAGGAGCTGGCCCTGGCCCGACGGACGGCATGACCGACGGAGGCTGGATCGGGTCGGTGAGTGGTGAGCGGCCGATGGACCTCGCGGCTCGTGCGGGTGCGGGACACGACGGCGCCTACGAGGTGGAGGCCGCGGGAGGCGTGGTTTGCCGCCCGCACGGCCGCGGATGGCAGGTGGCGATCGTCCATCGCCCCAGGTACGACGACTGGACCTTCCCCAAGGGCAAGCTCGAGCCCGGGGAGCTGGCGGAGCAGGCTGCCCTACGGGAGGTCGAGGAGGAGACGGGCATGGAGTGCAGGCTCGGCGAGGAGCTGTCCCCCGTCACCTACATCGATCACCGGGGCCGTCGCAAGCGGGTGCGTTACTGGGCGATGACCGTGGCGGGAGGGGCATTCGAACCCAACGCGGAGGTCGACGAGCTGCGATGGTTGGATCTCGACGCGGCGGTCGACCAGCTCACCTACCCTCATGACCGGACCGTTCTGGAGTCGTTCACCCGCTCGTAACCCATCGTTCGACTCTTGCTCATCTCCGGAGCCCGATCGCGTTACCTGGTCCTCGTACGGTCCGGATCGGTGAAAGGCACGGATCGCCCCGCGAAGGCGAATCCGTGCACGTCCGTTCCGAGTCCACCAAGGAGAAGCTGCGTGCGATCGAACAGGCGACCAGGGTCGGCGATGGTGCTCCTCATGGGCGGCTTGGCGCTGCTGGCCGCGGCCTGCGGTGGGAGTGACTCGACCTCCACGAAGGCCACGACCGGCGGCGCCGGCGGGAAGGTGATGGTGTCGGGATCCTCCACGGTGCAACCCATCTCCCAGCTGGTGGCCGAGCTGTTCGAGGACGCGGGGTCGAGCGCGCAGATCACCGTCGACGGGCCGGGTACGGGCGACGGGTTCAAGCTCTTCTGCAACGGCGAGACCGATGTCTCCGACGCCTCCCGGCCGATCAAGAAGGAGGAGGCGGATGCCTGCGCCGCCAAGGGGATCGAGTTCATCGAGCTGAAGATCGCATTCGACGGTCTCACGGTCATGACCAACCCGGCGAATGAGTCCGTGGACTGCCTCGCCAAGGAGGACCTGTACGCGATCGTCGGTCCTGAGTCACGAGGCTTCAACAACTGGAAGGACGCCGCGGCCCTGGCGGCCGAGCTCGGTTCGACCACCACGTTCCCCGACGCCCGCCTCGACATCACCGCGCCGGGGACGGAGTCAGGCACCTACGATGCTTTCATCGAGCTGGCGACGGAGAAGATCGCGGCCAAGCGAGCAGAGGAAGGCAAGATCGCCAAAGATGACGTGAAGACCCTGCGTCCCGACTACACCTCCCAGTCGAATGACAACGCCATCCTCCAAGCGATGGAGGGCAGCAAGACCCCGTTCGGCTGGGTCGGGTTCGCCTTCGCGGAGGAGGCCGGCGACCAGATCAAGGAGATTGCGATCAAGGACAAGGAGGGCAGCTGCATCAGCCCCACGTCCGAGACGATTGCCGACGGCTCCTACCCCCTGTCGCGTTCCCTGTACGTCTACGTGAACAAGAGCAAGGCGGAGACCAACGCTGCGCTGGCGGACTACATGGACTTCTACCTCTCCGACGACGGCTTGAAGGCGGTTGAGGAGGCGGGCTACATCTCGCTGCCGGCGGACCAGATCGAGCAGACCCGGACGATCTGGGCCGACCGCACGGCCGGCACCCGCGACGGGGGCCGGTGACCGCACCACTGTCGATCGCCGATCTGCAGGGCAACCCTGCCCGCCGGCGGAGGAACGCGCAGGTCCGCTGGGCATTCTTCGTCATGGCGTTCGTCTCGATCGTCATCAGTGCCCTGATCATCGGCTCGCTGTTCGGCGAGGCATGGTCCTTCGTCCGCCAGGTGGACCTGGGCTCGCTGTGGTCCGACGGTTGGTTCCCCCGGCGCGGCCAGTTCGACCTGCGCACCGTGATCGTGGGCACCATCCTGGTGGCGGTGATCGCCATGGTCATCGCCGTGCCGATCGGGCTGGGGGCCGCGATCTACCTCAGCGAATACGCCGGCACCAGGGTGCGGCGGTTGCTGAAACCCTCGCTCGAGATCCTCGCCGGGATCCCCAGCGTGGTGCTGGGCTTCTTCGCTCTCACCGTCATCTCACCGGAGGTCATCCGGCGGATCTTCACCGACGCGCCCCAGTCGAACCTGCTCGCTGCGGGAATCGGCGTGGGGATCCTGACCATCCCGCTGATGGCGGCCGTGTCGGAAGACGCCTTGCGCTCGGTTCCCCAGGCCCTGCGGGAAGGGGCGTACGGCATGGGCGCCCGGAAGATGACGGTGGTGCTGCGGGTGGTCGTGCCGGCAGCCATCTCCGGCCTGGTGGCGGCGTTCATCCTGGCCGTGTCGAGGGCTGTGGGGGAGACCATGGTGGTGCTCATCGCCGCCGGCGGCGGGGGTGGAGCGCTGTTCACCGTGGATCCCCTCGACCAGGGACTCACCATGACCGCGGCGATGGCCACACAAGCCCGGGGAACCGATCAGGTGGCGGGGGAGGGTCTGGCCTTCCAGAGCCTGTTCTTCATCGGCCTCCTGTTGTTCTTCACCACCCTGCTGCTCAACCTGGTGGCCGACCGGTTCGTCCGGAAGGTCCGCCACGCCTACTGAGGTTCGTGCCATGGCGCTCGTGACCACCATCGGGCAGGGAGGCAAGGCAGCGGCTGCCTCAGTCCGGGCCGAGCTGACCGAACGTCGCACCGACGTGTCGGGCGCGGTGTTCAAGGTTGCCTTGTTGAGCGCACTCGCCCTCTCGGTGGGCGTCCTGGTGGTGCTGCTGACCAGCCAGGTGGTCGCGGGGTGGCCCGTGCTGTCCAGCCGGCTGGGTGACTTCCTCACGGCGACGACGAACTCCAATCCGGATCGGGCAGGGATCTCCCAAGCGTTGAAGGGCTCGTTCTGGATCGGCTTGATCGTGGTGGTGGTCGCGTTCCCCATCGGCATCGGCGCGGCCGTGTACCTCGAGGAGTACGCCGTCCACAACCGGATGACCAGGATGATCGACACAGCGATCCGGAACCTGGCGGGGGTGCCCTCGATCGTCTACGGCATCTTGGGCTTCGCGGTGTTCGTGAAGGCGCTCGGTGACCTCACCGGTGGGAAGTCAGTGCTCGCGGCGGGTCTCACGGTGGCGGTGCTGGTGATGCCCATCGTGATCATCACCTCGGCCGAGGCCCTACGAGCGGTGCCTGACGGCATCCGGGAGGCTGGCTTCGGGGTCGGGGCGACGCGTTGGGAGGTGATCCGCCACCACGTGTTGCCCTACGCCGCACCGGGGATTCTCACCGGGACCGTACTCAGCCTGGCCCGCGCCCTCGGTGAGGCGGCACCGCTTCTGCTCGTGGGCGCCGTCCTCGGCCGCCTGGGGTCGAATCCGGGTTGGTTCGACCCCAGCGCCCTCAGGGAGCAGTTCACTGCCATGCCCGCGCTCATCGCCGATTGGGCGGGCGAAGCCAAGGCGGGGTTCCGGGCGAACACCGCCGCGGCGATCGTGGTCATGCTGGTGGTCGTGCTTCTCGCCAACGCGGGTGCCATCGTGTTGCGCAACCGATACGAGAAGAAGAGGCAGACGTGACGACCGACTCCACGACCTCCGAGCCGCTCCGGATCGACCTGGAGTCCCGCCCTGCGGTCTCCGCCGAGCAGCCGGTACGCGTGGATCGACCGGTGGTGTTCGACATCCGTGACCTCAACGTCTACTACGGGTCGTTCCGGGCCGTTCGCGACGTGTCGGTCGAGATCCACCAGCACGAGATCACCGCCTTCATCGGCCCGTCGGGTTGCGGCAAGACGACGGTCCTGCGGTGCCTCAACCGGATGAACGATCTCATCGAGTCGGCTCGGGTGGAGGGCCAGGTGCTCTACCACGGCGTCGACCTCTACGATCCTCGGGTCGAGGCCAACGAGGTCCGGCGTCGGATCGGCATGGTCTTCCAGAAGCCGAACCCCTTCCCCAGGTCCATCTACGACAACGTGGCCTTCGGCCCGCGCATCGCGGGGGTCAAGGGCAACCTGGACGACATCGTCGAGCGAGCGCTGCGCGGGGCTGCGTTGTGGGACGAGGTCAAGGACCGGCTCAAGTCGTCGGCCATGAGCCTCTCGGGTGGTCAGCAGCAGCGACTCTGCATCGCACGGGCCATCGCGGTGGAGCCGGAAGTGGTGCTCATGGACGAACCGTGCTCGGCTCTCGATCCGATCGCGACGGCCCGCATCGAGGACCTCATGCAGGAGATGAAGCGCGACTACACGATCGTGATCGTCACCCACAACATGCAGCAGGCAGCCCGGGTCAGCGACCGCACGGCCTTCTTCACCACCGAGGTCAGTGCGGACGGCGATGCTCGTACCGGCTTGCTCGTCGAGTACGACTTCACCGAAACGATCTTCGCCAATCCCAGCGATGCGCGGACCGAGAACTACGTCACCGGCCGGTTCGGCTGAGCGCTGAGGAGGCCCACGTGCAAGAGCAGCGCAAGACGTTCCACCAGGAGCTCGATGCCATCCGTGACGACATCGTCAGGCTCGCGGCGCTCGTCACCGAGTTCATCCCCCGGGGCACGGAGGTGCTGCTCAACAACGATCTGCGGGGCGCCCAGCAGCTCATCGAGGACGACGACATCCTCGACGAGCTGGCGGTGGACATCGAGGATCGCTGCTATCACATCCTCGCCCTCCAGCAGCCCATGGCGAGCGATCTGCGCTCGATCGTGACGGCCATCCGTCTGGCCTCGGAGCTCGAGCGCTCCGGTGACCTGATGGTCAACGTCGCCAAAGGGGCTCGCCGGATCTATGGCGCACAGTTCGACCCCAAGCTCCGCGGGCTCATCGAACGGATGAGCGAGGAAGCCCAACGGCTGTTCCGGTTGGCCATCGACGCCTACGTCGAGCACAACGCCGGGCTGGCCGCGGCGCTCGACGACATGGACGACCAGCTCGATGCCCTCCACAAGGACTACATCCAGGCCATCTTCGAATCCCATCACACCGGCTCGATCGATCTCGAGGCAGCGGTGCAGCTCGCGCTGATCGGCCGGTACTACGAGCGCATCGGCGACCACGCCGTCAACATCGGTACCCGGGTGCAGTACATGGTGACGGGCTGGCTCCCTGAGCACGGTGGTGCGGCACGGGCCAAGGCCCGCGCCGCTGCCCGCCAGGCGATGGGTTCGGACGATGCCGCGAGGGTCGACGGCGACGGGCCATGACCCCATTCGTGCTCGGTTGTCTCGTGGGGCTGCTCACGGGGGCGACGCTGACCTGGCTCCTCGTCGCCAGGAGGCGTGAGCGGCAGATGAGCACTGCGCTCGAAGCGGCCATCGATCGCCTGGCAGGTGGCCAACCCCCATCGTCAGCGGAGCGTGGCCTGACTGGCGCGGTGGGCAGGCTGGACCGGGCGGTCGACGAGGCGCTGGCCGTGCTCGACGAAGCCGCTGACCTGCAGAGCACGCTGGAACGAGCCCTCGACGCCATTCCCCAAGGGGTGGTGATCGCGGACGAAACGGGTGGGCTGGTCTTCCAGAACGAGGTGGCGTCCGCGTTCGCGGGGGCACGCCACGCAGACGCCCTGGTGCAGGCGGCGGTCGACGAGTTGGTTGCTGAGGCGGTGGCCGGCCGGAGCGGCAACCGGGTCCTGGACCTGTTCGGTCCACCTCGGCGTACGCTGGTCATCGAGGCTGTCCCGCTCCCGTCCATGCGCGGGATCGGCGCCTTGGCGGTGATCGAGGACATCTCGGAGCGGCGACGCCTCGAGGCCGTACGTCGCGACTTCGTTGCCAACATCAGCCACGAGCTCAAGACCCCCGTCGGCGCCCTGGGACTGCTGGCTGAGACGCTGCTCGCTGAAGATGATCCGGCCGTCCGCCAGCGCCTTGCCGAGCGGATCCAGACCGAGGCGTTCCGGGTCGGGCGCACGATCGAGGACCTGCTCGAGCTCAGCCGGATCGAGAGCAGCGAGCTGCCGCACCGCCACCCGGTGCCGGTCCACCTCGTGCTGGCCGAGGCGGTCGAGCGCATCCGCCCCGCGGCCGAGCAGGCCGGCATCGGCATCCACGTCGAGGAGCCGGCTCGCCGGCTCGCCGTCCTGGGTGACCGCCGACAGCTCGTGTCCGCGGTCTACAACCTGCTCGACAACGCGGTGAAGTACTCCGATCAGGACTCGACGGTGGAGGTGTGGGCTGGCACGGACGGTATCGACGTGGAGATCGCGGTCCGGGACCATGGCATCGGGATCCCCGCGGGCGACCTCGAGCGGGTGTTCGAGCGCTTCTACCGGGTCGACCACGCGCGCAGCCGCCAGACTGGTGGGACGGGGCTCGGTCTGGCGATCGTCCGCCACGTGGTCAACAACCACGCGGGATCGGTGCACGTTGAGTCGCGGCTGGGCGAGGGCTCGACGTTCACGCTCCGTTTGCCGACCGCGAGCGGGCCCGTGGCCCTCGACACCCCTCGTGATGGTGCGGATGACCGGGCCGAGGCCGGATGACCACCGGGATGGCTGCCCGGATGGCCCGCTGAGTGAGCGTTGAGCAGAGAGGTGGACAGGTAGAGATGGCTCGGGCAACGTCGGTCCTGCTGGTCGAGGACGAGGACTCCTTCGTCGAGGCCTTGACCATCGGGCTCAGCCGGGAAGGCTTCGAGGTCAGCGTTGCCCGCGACGGGGCCGAGGCGCTGGACAGGTTCGACGACCTCAAGCCCGATCTGGTGCTGCTCGACGTGATGCTCCCCAAGGTGTCCGGTGTCGATGTCTGTCGCGAGTTGCGGTCGCGTTCGGACGTCCCGATCATCATGGTGACCGCGAAGGGCGCGGAGATCGACACGGTGGTCGGGCTGGAGGTGGGGGCCGACGACTACGTCAGCAAGCCCTACCGGCTGCGGGAGCTGGTGGCCCGCATGCGGGCCGTGCTGCGGAGGCGCAGCGGCGCCGATCTCACTCGCCTGCTCCCGGGGGAGGAGGTCGAGGACGTCGTCTCGGTGGGTGACGTCACCGTCGATCACCTGCGTCACGAGGTGACGGTCCGAGGCCAGGAGGTGCGCCTCCCGCTCAAGGAGTTCGAGCTGCTCTCACTCCTGCTCGAGAATGCCGGCCGGGTGCTCACCCGGGACGTTTTGATCGACCGGGTCTGGGGGGCCGACTACGTCGGTGACACCAAGACCCTCGACGTGCACATCAAGCGCCTACGATCCAAGATCGAGGAGGACCCGGCGCACCCCGTCAGGATCGTGACGATCCGTGGGCTCGGGTACAAGTACGAGGCCCCGCGGAGCTGACGCCGCTCCTACGATGGGGCGAGTGACGGCCTCGCCTGGCTCCGCGATCCCTGGTTCGCGGGACCCGCGCCGCCCGTTCGCGACCTCCCCCTTCGCTCGGCTGGCCCGCACCCATGCCCTCGGCGTCGCGGGCGACGCGCTCTTCGCCATCGCCTTGGCCGGGTCGGTGTTCTTCGCCCTCGATTTCAACGCCGCCCGATACCGGGTCGCGCTCTACCTGCTGCTCACCATCGCCCCGTTCGCGGTGGCCGCACCCCTCATCGGGCCCGCACTGGACCGGGTGCGGGGCGGCCGCCGCTGGGTGATCGTGGGCTCGATGGTGGCGCGGGCCATCCTGTGCTTCCTGGTCATCCGCCACCTCAACAGCATCCTCTTCTACCCAGAGGCCTTCCTGATGCTGGTGCTGGGCAAGGCCTACACGATCTCCAAGAGCGCGGTGGTGCCCACCACCGTCCGGTCCGACCGCGAACTGGTGGAGGCCAACTCGAAGTTGACGGTGCTCTCGGCCATCGCGGTGGTGGTCGCGGTGCTACCGGGAGGGCTGCTGTTCAAGCTGGGAGGCCCGGGCTGGACGCTCGCCCTCGCGCTCGTCGCGTTCGCCGCGGCCACAGCCATGGCCTTGCAGTTGCCGCCCGCCAAGGTCGCGCTGGAACCACCGGGCGAGATCGAGCGGATGGAGCTGCGAAGCGCAGCCATCTTCCTGGCATCGGTCGCGATGGGCGCCGTGCGGGGCATCGTCGGCTTCCTGGTCTTCATGCTGGCCTTCGACTTCAAGAACCAGGGGGCGCCGGCATGGCACCTGGGGGTGGCTGCCGCGGCCGCCCAGCTCGGCTTCTTCCTCGGAGCGGTGGCTGCGCCCCGCTTGCGGAAGCTGGCCGACGAGGAGCAGATCCTCGCGTCGAGCCTGGTCGTCACCGGCATCGGTGGGTTGCTGTGCGCGTTCATCGGAGGGGTCCCGGCGGCGGCGCTGCTCCCCATGATCGTCGGCGCTGCGTCGAGCGCGGCGAAGCAGGCGTTCGATGCGATCATCCAACGGGACGCCCCGGACGCCAACCGCGGACGCTCCTTCGCCCGCTTCGAAACCCGTTTCCAGCTCTACTGGGTGATCGGCGCCCTGGTCCCGATCGTGGTTCCGATCCCCGCGCGGTTGGGCTTCGTGCTGGTGGGCCTGACGGCCGCTGGGGCCGTGGTCTGGTACGTGGTCGGGCTCTGGCGGGTGAGGCGCGGGCACGTCTCGCCCCGCCGCCGGGGGATCCCTCCCGGCCGCGGCCGCACGCCGTCGACCCCTGGCGAGGTCCCCGACGACCGGACCGGAGCGGGCGAACGGCGGGGCCG
Source organism: Rhabdothermincola sp. (assembly GCF_036846205.1). Classification (NCBI taxonomy): domain Bacteria; kingdom Bacillati; phylum Actinomycetota; class Acidimicrobiia; order Acidimicrobiales; family Iamiaceae; genus Rhabdothermincola; species Rhabdothermincola sp. Next base: position 12,257 of record NZ_DAIUCK010000040.1, read on the forward strand.
CCCGTGGAAGCGAACGCCTCCGGACCAGCCCCCGAGCTGGGAGCCGCCTCCCGGCTTCCTGTCCCGGCGTCTCGACGACCCTGACGTGGAACAACCAGCCGGGCTCGGAGCTGGTGCCGCGGTGAACGGCGCCCGGCCGAGCGCGCCGGATCCGCGCCCCCCCGGGACGGACCAGGGTCCCTCGATGGTGCAGCCGCCGCTGCCTCTCGACGAGAGCTTCGACTACCCCGAGCCTCCCTGGCGCGAGCCTGAGGAACGGCCCGCACCATCGGAGGGCTGAGAGGCCGAGCGCGCCGGTCAGCCCATGTCGGGGAGCTCGATGCGGGCCAACCAGAGGCCCGGCGCGTCGATCTCGGCGGGCGTGGGCAGCGTGCGCTCCGACTCCCACAGTCGGGTCAGGCCCGAGGGGCCGGCCCGCTCCAGCACGCCTTCCACGAACCGCTCGCCGCGCTCGTACTGCGCCTGCGTGAGCTCGAGACCGAAGAGCCGTTCCACGAACCGATCGGAGGGGCGGGCTTCCACCCGGTGCCGTCGCAGCGCCTCGGTGAGCCGGTGGTAGTCGGTGATGAGCTTCGCTCCCACCTCGTCCATCACATGGTCGACGTAGCCCACGATCGCGGCCAGTAACGCCTCGAGCTGGGGCAGCATCGCTCGTTGTGCCGGGGACTGGATGGCCCCCAGGAGGACCTCGGGATCGCTGAAGAGCGCCTGCAGCTCGCCGAGCTGGGAGGGGTCGCTGAGCTCGAGGCCGCCAAGGCGCTCCCCGATCCCACCCTCACTGCCCTCAAAGCCCGATAGGTACTGGTGGAGCAGCTCCTCCAGGCGTGACCGCACGTGCCGGACACCGAGCACCGCGTGGTGGGCGACCTCCGACAGGCAGACCCAGAGTCGCAGGTCGTCACGTTGCAAGCTCCAGGCGTCGCCGAACGCGTCGAGGTTGGCGGGCACCACCATCAGCTCGTCGCTCGCCGGGCGGGGGATGGGCAGCTCGTACTGGCCGAACGCACGTCGAGCCAGGTGGCCGACCATGCTGCCCGCGGTCATGCCGAGCATCATCGGACCGATCATCTGCATGAGCGGCGCCATCCACGCCATGGGATCGCCGGGCTCGATCGGCTCCGTGGCCGGTTCGTGGTGCTCGTGGTCCAGCGAGCCGGCGAGCTCCTCGAACAGCGGCCGGTAGGCTTCCAGGGTGCGAAGCGCCCACTGGGCGCGGGTGACCGGCACGATTGACAGGCCCGTGCCGGTGACCGAGGTCGGCAGCCCGGTGGCATCGGCCACGTGCAGCTCCGCGACCCGGGCCAGCTGCTCGATGCTGATCCGATCGATCGGGTCGACGTTCGGCTCCGGCTCGCCGCCAGTGGCGATCGACACGGCGAGCTGGCGAGCCGCGTCCCAGGCGACGGGACCCTGTTGCTGGAACAGCCGCGCGAGATCACCGAAGATCGGCAGGCCCCGGAACGGGTCGCTGCTCCCGAACGGGTTGTCGTCGCGTGATCCGCTCACAAGGGCATGGTAGGCGGGTGCAGGGCATGATTGACGCGTGACCGCCCCGGTTTCCGTGCTCGATCCGTCCACCCTGCCCACCGTGATCCTCGGTGCCGGCAGCCTGATCGGGCAACGGCTGCTGAGTCGCCTGTCCCCGGGGAGCGTCGATCTGCGGACGATGCGTGACGGTCCCGTGGACGAGGCGGCCTTCGCCGGTGCGGGGACGCTCATGGTCCTCGGATCGGGTCGGGGTCCGGATCTGGACGGACGGGGTGGAGCCGAGATCGATCTCGCCGCCGTCCGCGCTGCTCTGGGGGCCGCGACGAAGGCCGGGGTCCGGCAGGTGGTCGTGCTGTCGTCGGCGATGGTGTACGGAGCGTGGCCCGACAACCCGGTGCCCCTGACCGAGGACGCGCCCGCGCGGCCCGACCCGCGCCTGCCCGCGGTGTCGTCGATGGCGGAGCTCGAGCGCCTGGCTGCCTCCTGGCGCGACGACAACCCGGGCGCGTCGGTGGCCATCCTGCGCCCGGTGGTCATGGTCTCGGCCGACACGGCCGCCTGGTTCCGTCGCTCGCTGTGGCGGAGCGGAGGCCTGCAGGTCGGTGACGCCGATCCCCCTCGCCAGTTCGTGCACGTCGAGGACGTGGTGTCTGCTCTGGAGGTGGCCTGGCGCGGGCGGCTCGATGGCCCGTTCAACGTCGCTCCGGACGGGTGGCTCACCGCGGAGGTGTGGCACGACCTCGGTGGCCCCGCGCCACGGCTGCGTTTGCCTGCTGGCTCGGTGCGCTGGTTGCGGCGAGTGGGGCTGCGCGTCGGGCTGGGCGATGCACCGCCCGAGCTGCTTTCCTACGCGCTCCACCCATGGGTCGTCGCGAACGACCGGTTGCGAGCTGTTGGCTGGAAGCCGGCGTTCACCAACGAAGAGGCCTACATCGCCGCGGACCGGGCAGGGCCGTTGCGCTCGATGAGCCCCCGTACCCGCCAGGAGCTGTCGTTGGCCGGTGCCGGTTTGGTGCTCGCCGGGACGGTCTTCGGTCTGGGGTGGCTCCTGCGCCGGCGGCAGCGACGTCGCTGAGGGTCACGGGCTTTTCGTCGTGAGGGTGACCAGCGTGACGTCCTGCTCGCCTCCTCGCAGGAACGCCAACCGCACCGTGTCCCCGGCATGGTGAGATCGCACCTCGACGATCAGCTCCGAGATGGTGGTGATCGGCCGGTCGTCGATCCTGGTGACGACGTCGCCGGGGGTGAGTCCGGCCTGCGACGCAGGCGACCCGTCGCTCACCCGGGCCACCTTCACGCCCCCGCGGCCGAGCGCGTCGATCTCCGAGTCGGTGAGGTCCGTACCTTCGATGCCGAGCCACACCGGCGACACCCGGCCGGTGAGCAGGATCTCGTCCGACAGGCGCTTCGCCCAGTCGATCGGGGTGGCGAACCGCACTTCAAGACGCTGGCCCCGGTCCGTCGAGCCTCCGGAGCGGTTTTCGCCATCGTTCTTCCCGCCGGATCCGGAGGCGCCACGCCTGGTCACCACCCCTACGACCGCGCCCGACTCGTCGATGAGCGGTGCCCCGGTGGCTTCCTCCGGGATGCGGAGGTTCGCACGGATCATCCCGTGCATCGAGTCACCCCCCGGGAGGTCCACCCGCTCGCCCAGCCCGCTCACCAGGCCGACCCCTACCAGCGGCGAGCCCGGCTGGCCGGCGACGGTCGAGATGGCCATGGCCCGCTCGCCGAGCTCGAGTGAACCGGGCTGGCCGATGGTCGCGGTCGGGAGGTCACCCCGCTCGACCTTCACCACCGCGATGTCGTTCTCGTGGTCGAGCCCCACCAGGGTGCCACCGAGCACCTGGTGGTCATTGAAGGTCACCGTGATCGCGTCGGCGCCGTCGACCGCGTCGGCCGAGGTCAGCAGTACGCCATCGGTGCGGATCACCACACCGGTTCCGCCGCGGCTGCCGGCCGCGGAGTGAGCGTCGATCCGGGCCACCGCGGGCAGGACCTGCTCGGCGAGCGCGAGGTCGTCGGCGCCCGGATTCTTGGGGACGGGTAGGGCGATGGTCTCGACTGCCGGTGGGCCGGGGTGATCGTCGAAGGCCCCGGAGACCTCGAGCGCCGCCAGGGTGGCCGCCCCGCCGAGCAGGAAGGCCACCACGCCGACCAGCCAGGTACGAGTCGGGGCACGGGGCCGTTCCACGATGGTGATCGGCTGGTGTGCGCCGGCCGGGCCGAGCTCCGATGGGTGGCGCCACAGCCGGTCCTCCGGGGGCAATGGCGGCTGGAACCCGAGGGACTCGTCGGGCTCGTCGTCGTGCGCCATGAGGGCGAGGATAGTGACGCCCCCTCAGGCGCTGGCCGCGGCTCGACCACCGCAATCGTGCAGCCGCCGACTCCTCGGCGAATCGAGTGCCGCGCGGTGCGGTCACTACCATGACCGCCGTGGACGTGCCCCTCAGCCCCACTGGCGCGGTGGTGCCACCTGTCGATCGCGACGATTGGATCGGCCTCACCACCCAGCCGTTGCCGGTCGGAATGGCGACCGACTGGGCGGTGCTGCCACGGTGCGGGGCGGTCGTGCTGTTCAGCGGCACGGTGCGCGATCACGCACCCGGTCGCCACGACGTCACGGCCATCGAGTATGAGGCGTACGAGGAGCATGCCGGTCCGAGGCTCGCGGCCATCGCGCTTGAGATCCGCGCCCGGTGGCCGGACGTCGGTCGGGTGGTGCTGTTGCACCGGGTCGGGCACGTGCCCGTCGGTCAGTCGTCGGTGGTCGTGGTCGTGTCCGCGCCGCACCGGCAGGAGGCGTTCGAGGCCGCCAGATTCGGCATCGACACGCTCAAGTCCTCGGTGCCGATCTGGAAGCGAGAGCTCTGGGATGGCGGTGCCCGCTGGGGCGTCGACGCCCAGCACATCGAACGGGCCAGCGCCGCGCCGTCCGGCGGGGCCATGGGTGGAGGCGGGTAGCCATGGGCAACGCTGTCTTCCTGCTCGTGGCCATCGCCGTCAGCATCCTCGGGTCCCTCATCATCTGGTACCGGCAACGCCGGCCGAAGACTTTCATGTCGAGCATCGAGGAGTTCCAGCGGGAGATGAAGGCGCTCGGGCGCGATCCCGGCCGCGACTCGCCTCGATGGCACAGCTCGCGCGCCCGCCGGCTCGCGTCCCGGCAGCCCCACGACGGCGAAAGGCACTGAAGCTGGCTCGCGACCTCGCCATCGACCTCGGGACTGCGAACACGCTCGTCTACGCGAGGGGTGAGGGCATCGTCTTGAACGAGCCGTCCGTCATCGCGCTCAACAGCCGCACGCAGGACGTGTTGGCGATGGGGCACGAGGCCTGGCAGATGATCGGCCGCACGCCGAGCTACATCGTCGCGGTCCGTCCGTTGCGTCAGGGGGCGATCACCGACTTCGACATCACCCAGCGCATGATCCGGCTGCTCCTCCAGCGGGTCGGGGTGAATCGGTGGAACCGCCCACGGGTCGTGATCTGTGTTCCGTCGGCCATCACCGCGGTCGAGCGCCGGGCGGTCATCGAGGCCGCCAAACGGGCCGGCGCGTCGGAAGCCCACCTCATCGAGCAGCCGATGGCCGCGGCGATCGGCGCGGGTCTGCCGATCAACGAGCCTCTCGGCAACATGGTGGTCGATATCGGCGGCGGCACGTCCGAGGTGGCGTTGATCTCATTGGGGGGCGTCGTGGCTCTGGAGGCGGTCCGGGTGGGCTCGTTCGACATCGACGCCGCCCTCCAGATCTACATCCGCCGCGAATACGGGATCGCCATCGGTGAGCGCACCGCCGAGGAGATCAAGGTGACGATCGGCTCTGCGTGGCCCACCGAGAACGAGTTCGCCGCGGAGGTGCGGGGCCGGGAGCTGATGAGCGGCCTGCCGAAGACGGTGATCCTCTCCGCGGAGGAGGTGCGAGAGGCCATCGATGAGCCGGTCTCAGCGATGGTCGACACCGTCATCACCTGCCTCGGGCAGGCGCCACCGGAGCTGGCGCAGGACCTCATCGAGCAGGGGATCCACTTGGTGGGCGGAGGCGGGATGCTGCGCGGTCTCGACCTGCGCTTGGAGCAGGAGACCGAGATCCCGGTTCACCTGGTCGATGCCCCTCTAGAGTGCGTGGTGCTCGGTGCCGGTCATTGCATCGAGGCATTCGACGATCTGAAGGTCATGTTCATGGACGCGAGGATCTGATGGCAGTGGCGGGCGCGGCTGCTCGGGCACTGCTTGAGGTCGACGACGTGAGCGTCCGCTTCGGTGGTCTGGTCGCGCTCGACGGGCTCAGCTTCACCATCGAAGAGGGCCAGATCTGTGCCTTGATCGGCCCCAACGGTGCAGGCAAGACCACGTTCTTCAACGTCGTCAGCCGCATCTACCTGCCGACCGAGGGGTCCATCACCTTCGATGGTCACGACCTGCTGGCGATACCCCCGCACGACATCGCACGGCTCGGGGTCACCCGTACTTTTCAGAACCTCGCGCTCTTTCCGGGCCTGTCGGTGCTCGACAACGTCCGGGTGGGGGCGCACGCCCGGAGCGCGGGCGGGCTCGGAACGAGCCCGTGGTATGTGATCCGGCGGCGGGAGGAGAAGCGCTTACGGGACGAGGCCATGGCGATCCTGGAGCGGCTGGGTCTGGAAGCGATCGCCGGCCGCCCGCCGGTGGGCCTGCCGTACGGCACGCTCAAGCGCATCGAGCTGGCTCGTGCTCTCGCCTCCCGCCCCAGGCTCCTGATGTTGGACGAACCGGCGAGCGGCCTGACCCACCAGGAGGTGGCGGCGCTCGGCGAGCTCATCCGGACGCTCCGCGACGACTTCGAGCTCACGATCCTGCTCGTCGAGCACCACATGAACATGGTGATGAGCATCTCCGAGAAGGTCGTGGTCATGGAGTTCGGTCGCAAGATCGCCGAAGGTCCACCAGCCCAGGTCGCGCAGGACCAGCGGGTGATCGAGGCCTACCTGGGAACACCCGCGTGAGCACCATGTTGCGGGTGAGCGGGCTGGTTGCCGGTTACGGGCCGGTGAGCGTCCTGCACGGCCTCGACTTCGAGCTCTCGGAGGGAGAGGTGGTGGTCATCCTGGGCGCCAACGGTGCCGGAAAGACCACCACCCTGCGGGCGCTGAGCGGGATGATCCAGGTGCAGGGCATCGTCGAGTTCGCTGGCGTGCCGATCGTCGGCAAGAAGGTCGAGGAGATCGTCCGCCTCGGCGTGGCGCACGTGCCGCAGGGCCGGGGCACGATCGCGGACCTCACCGTGGAGGAGAACCTGCGAGCGGGGGCTTTCGTGCGTAAGGACCGGGAGATCGACGCCGACATCGCCCGCTGGTACGAGACCTTCCCCCGCCTCGCGGAGCGCCGCGGTCAGGCCGCGGGGAGCATGAGCGGTGGCGAGCAGCAGATGCTAGCCATTGCCCGGGCACTGATGTCCAGGCCCCGGCTCCTGCTGCTCGACGAGCCGTCCCTCGGCTTGGCGCCACTGGTCACCCGCGAGCTGTTCGAGCGCCTGCGTGAGATCAACCGGGAGATGGGCACCACCATGCTCGTCGTGGAGCAGAACGCCAACCTGGCCCTCGAGATCGCGTCGAGAGGTTACGTGCTCGAAGCCGGCCGCATCGCCACGTCGGGCAGCTCGAGCGAGCTGATGAGCGACGAGGCCGTCCGCAAGGCCTACCTGGGGTACTGACCATGGACTACGCGCTGTTCTTCCAACGGTTGGTCGACGGCCTGGGTCAGGGGGCGATCTACGCGTCGTTGGCGCTGGCGCTCGTGCTGATCTACCGGGCGACCGGCCTGATCAACTTCGCTCAAGGCGAGATGGCGCTGTTCTCCACGTACGTCACCTGGATGTTCTGGGATCGGGGCTGGCCGGTCGTGGCCGCGATCGCCGCATCGATGGTGCTGTCGTTCGTGGGTGGCGGGGCGATCGAACGCCTCATCATCAGACCCGTCGGCGAGGTGCGCTCCCACGCCTTGCCGATCGTGATCGTCACCATCGGACTGCTGCTCGCGCTCAACGAGCTCGCAGGCTGGATCTGGGGCTCGGAGGGCCGCACCTTCCCGCGGGTGTTCGGCACCGGTGCCTTCACCGTCGGCGACGTGGCGGTCACCTACCAGACCGTTGGCGTGCTCTGCGTGCTGGCGGTCGAGGTCTTCCTGCTCTTCCTGCTCTTCCAACGCACGAAGCTCGGCCTCGCGATGCGGGCGGTGACATCCAATGCCGAGTCCAGCCGCCTCGTCGGGATCCGCTTCGGCCGGGTGCTCATGTTCGGCTGGGGGCTGGCCGCGGCGGTCGGCGCGCTCGCGGGATCGCTGTACGCCTCGCAGCTCGCCACCCTCGATCGGGCCATCATGCTGCAGCTCCTCGTGTACGCCTTCGCCTCGGCGACGCTCGGGGGCTTCGACAGCCCACTGGGAGCGGTGGTCGGAGGCCTGGTCGTGGGGGTGGTCACCGTGATGGCGGGCGGCTACGTGAGCTGGATCGGCGACGACCTGAAGCTGGCGGCGGCGTTCGTGCTGATCCTGGTGGTGCTCCTCGTCAGGCCCCAGGGGCTGTTCGGGCGCCCACAGGTGGAACGGGTATGAAGCGCGGCACGGGGTGGTGGATCGGGCGGATCGTCGCCGTCGCGGCGCTCGGTGGGGTGCTGCTCTGGCTGCCCCAGTACTACCCGGCGTTCCGGGTGAACCAGTTCAACCTGGTGATCACCTACGCCATCGCCGCGCTGGGCTTGAACCTGTTGACCGGCTACAACGGCCAGATCTCGATCGGTCACGGCGCGTTCTTCGGGGTGGGCGCCTACACCGTGGTGATTCTGGTGGCCGATCATGGCTGGCCGCACTTCGGTGCCCTCGCGATGGCCATGCTGATCACGTTCGCGCTCGGTCTGGTGGTGGGCTTGCCCGCCCTACGGATCCACGGGTTGTACCTGGCCCTGGTGACCCTCGCGTTGGCCACTGTCTTCCCGCAGGTCGTCGTGCGGTTTCGTGACGTCACCGGCGGTACGCAGGGCAAGCGGATCCCGCGACCTGAGGAGTTCGTCGCGCCCAGCTGGAGCGGGATGGCCAACGACCAGTGGCGGTACTACGTGCTGCTGGCGTTCGCGGTGGCCGCGTTCGTCCTGGTGCGCAACCTGGTGCACAGCCGGGCCGGGCGAGCGATCATCGCCATCCGGGACAACGAGACCGCGGCGGTGACGCTTGGGGTGCCGCACCGGGCGTACAAGGTGCTGGTGTTCGGCGTCAGCGCGATGCTGGCGGGGATGGCCGGCGGGTTGGCCAAGTTCTACGACCCGTTCGTCAGCTCAGGCCAGTACACCATCAACCTCTCGATCATTCTGCTGGTGGCAGTGGTGGTGGGTGGAACAGCACGGATTCTCGGCCCCGCCATCGGCGCCTTCCTCGTCGTGTTCATCCCCATCTGGCTTCCGCAGGGGTATCCGCAGCTCTCGGGCGTGCTCTTCGGCGCATCGCTGATCGTGCTCATGATGGTGGCACCGGGCGGCATCCTGGGCTTGGGAACGCGCCTGCGGCTCTGGATCGGTCAGCGGTGGCGGTCTCGCCGGCTCGGTCCGACATCGACCGGACCCGGGGCGGTAGCGTCTGGGACGTAGGGGTCGGACCATTTTGGGAAGGGCTGGCCCGTCCTCGCGTGGCATCGGCCCCGTCCAGTGGCTCGAGACAGGAGTCCAGCATGCAGAAACCATCTCCCGCTAGAGCAGTGACCGCACTGGTGCTCGTCCTGGCGCTCGTGGCCGCCGCGTGCAGCGGTGGACGAGACGAGGGACAGACGGCCACGACCGGCCCCAGCGGTACCGCAGGCGAGCAGGAGGGCGCCTTCACCATCGACACCGCCAACTGCGAGAGCTACAAGCCCACCCAGGGCATCACGGAGGACTCGATCACCTTCGGTTCCAGCTTCCCGCAGTCGGGCCTGTACGCGGCGTTCGCCAAGATCTCGGTGGGTTACGAGGCGTACTTCCGCTACCTGAACGCGACCGAAGGCGGGGTCGGTGGCAAGCAGATCAAGGTCATCACCCGTAACGACGAGTACCTCCCTGAGCGCACGCTCACCAACACCCAGGAGCTCGTGCAGAACGAGGGCGTGTTCGCGATGTTCAACGTGGTCGGCACACCGAACAACCTCGCCATCCGCGACGAGCTGGCCGACCAGTGCGTGCCGAACCTGTTCGTGGCCACCGGCTCACCGCTGTGGGGCGAGGTTGACGCCTACCCCTGGCTGATCGGCTCGATCCCCTCCTACGCCACGGAGTCGGCGATCTTCGCCGACTACCTGAAGAAGAACAAGCCGAACGCCAAGGTGGCGGTGCTGTACCAGAACGACGACTTCGGTGAGTCCTACCTGACGGCCTTCCGGGCGGCTATCGACGGCACGGACATCGAGGTCGTGTCGACCGCCTCGTACAACCCCACCGATCCCGAGCCCCGCGATCAGATCACCACGCTGGCGGCATCGGGGGCCGACACCGCACTGCTGGCCGCGACGGCGCTGAAGTGCCCGCAGTCGCTCAACCTCATCCGGGAGTCGAACTGGAACCCGACGATCTACATCTCCGCCACCTGCACCTCCAACACCGTGGTGGGCTTGGCGCAGCCCGGTGCGAACGACGGGGTGCTCAGCTCGATCTACCTCAAGGACCCGTCCGATCCCCAGTGGGCCGATGATCCGGCCATGCAGCAGTTCCAGCAGTACGGCGCCCAGTACGGCATCTCGCAGGAGGACCTCCGCAACGGGATCGTCGGCTACGGCTGGACGATGGGGGCGCTTTTGGCCGAGACGCTACGGCGCTCGCCGGAACTCACCCGCCAGGCGGTGATGCAGACCGCGTACTCACTGCAGGATGTGCAGGTCGGCCTGCTTTTGCCCGGTATCACGATCAACACGAACGGGGCCCAGGACCCGTTCCCGATCGAGCAGATGCAGATCGGCCGGTACAACGGACAGTACTGGGAGCTACAGGGCCAGCTGACCAGCTTTGAGGGAACGAGCGGGCAGTTCGTCAGGTAGACGGTCCGACTCGACGATGTGTGGCGGCCGGCCTGCGGGCCGGCCGCCGTCGTTGTGGGCGGCTACAACAGGTCCCATGGACCACGAGTGCCTCACCGTCGAGCGTGACGGCCCGTTCGTCACGATCACCATGAACCGGCCGGAGCGCCGCAATGCGCTCTCGCTCCGGCATCTCGAGGAGTTGCGGGCAGCCTTCCGTGAAGTCGGCGAGAGCGATGCGCTCGGTGTGGTGCTCGCCGGACGGGGCTCGGTGTTCAGCGCGGGTCACGACTTCACGGAGATCGCTGGCGCGGATCTGGCGGCGATGCGGCGGCTCTTGTGGGCCTGCACCGAGGTGATGCAGACCATGCAGTCGATCCCGCAGGTGGTGGTGGCCAAGGTCCACGCGCTGGCCACGGCGGCGGGCTGCCAGCTGGTGGCCAGCGCGGATCTGGCGGTGGCCGCCGAGTCGGCGGCGTTCGCTGCGCCGGGGGGCAAGGGCGGGTGGTTCTGCACCACCCCGATGGTGGCGATCGGCCGGTCGGTGTCACGCAAGCGAGCCTTGGAACTGGCGCTGACCGGCGACCCGATCGATGCTCGGACCGCGCTCGAGTGGGGTCTGGTCAACGCCGTGGTGCCCGACGACCAGCTCGATGCGGCCACTCTCGATCTCCTGCGGCGGGCGACCCGGGGCAGCGCGGCGTCCAAGGCCCTCGGCAAGCAGGCCTTCTACACCCAGATCGAGCTCGACCAGCAGAAGGCGTACGCGTACGCGGTCGAGGTGATGGCCGCGGCCAGCCAGCTCCCCGATGCCCGGGAGGGGGTGGCGGCGTTCCTCGAGAAGCGCTCCCCGCGATTCGGCCAGCCGCGCTGACCCTCGGTCTCACGGGGCGAGCAGGTCCTCCGCGGCTTGGCGGACCTGCCAGTCCCGGTCCGACCGGGCGCGCTCGAGTGCCTCGTCCACCTCGGGGCCCTCGAACGGGGCCAAGGCCAGTACCGCCCGGCGGCGTACCGTGGCCCGGTCCTCCATGGCCTGCAGGATCGCGGGGAGGGCCCGCGGGTCGCCGATCGAGCCCAGCGAGGCCACCGCGGCTTCCCGGACCAGGGCGTCGCGGTGACCGGTGGCCAGCTCGGCCAGGCGCTCGACCACCCCTTCCTCGGGAGGTAGTCGCTCGCCGCCAGCCCAGGCCGCCATCTCCAGGGTCGAGGGGTCGTCGTCGGCGAGCAGGCCGAGCAGGCTGACGGGCTCGTCCGGCTGACCGGTCCGGCCCGCCTCCCAGGTGGCGAGCACCTCGGCGGCGGCGCGGCGCACGACCGGATCCGGATCGCGGGACGCGACCATGATCTCTGACGCCGGGAGGTCGCGGCAGCGGGCCAGGGCCCGCAGAGCCGTGGCCCGCACGACGGGATCGCCGTCGTGGAGGTGCGAGCGGGCGACGTGTGGCTCGCCCCGATGCCCGGCCAGCGCGACGAGCCGGCGCTTGGCCACCGCCTCGGCCAGCGGGCGGCCGGGCGGGGGCTGGTCTCCCCCCATGGCACCCTCGGGGATGCGGCCCATGGTCCTAGTGCAGCACGGACGGTCGCCCACCGCCCAACGGCGGACACGAGCGGGGTCGAGCGTCGGCCACGCCCTGCGGTCAGTTCACCGCGGCGGAGACAACCATGCCCGCGACCACGAGGAGCGCCCCCACCAGGAGCGCAGCCGCGACCCCGAGTACGACGGTGAGGGCACCGAGGGCCAACGCGGCCCGCAAGCGGGATGCGGGCGTGGGCCGGATCGCGGGGCCGACGAGGACGGGATACGGTGCCGCCACGCGGTGGGAACCCTCGCCGTCCGTGGCAGGCTGTCGATCTCCCATCGCAACCCCCCGGAACCCGTGGACCTCGACGACGCGATCGTACCCCCACCGTCTCCCGGCGAGCCTGGCCCCGTCGGCGCGCCCCGCCCGCGCCGGGCGCGCGTGGTGCGGATCTGGATCGCGGTGGGGGTGGTGGTCTCGATGCTCGTGGCGGGCACGGTGGCCGCGGCGTTCGTCCAGGTTCCCTACTACCTGATCTCGCCCGGAGCGGCGCGGGCCACCGAGCCGCTCATCTCCGTCGAGGGGGCCACGACCTACCCCAGCGACGGCTCGATCGACTTCACCACCGTCTCGCTGCGGCGCGCCTCGGCTCTGGAAGCGCTCATGGGTTGGTTGGACCCGACGGTCGACGTGGTGGACGAGGAGCAGATCCTGGGCGGCCAGACCGAACAGGAGAACCGGGAGGCGACCCAGCAGGAGATGAGTGACTCCAAACAGGTCGCGAGCGCGGTGGCGCTCGAGGCGCTGGGCTACGACGTGATCCGAGGCACGGGCGCGGTGGTGCGCGGCATCGTCGAGGGATCACCCGCGGCGGGGGCGCTGCAGGTGGGCGACGTGATCGTCGCCGCTGGCGATCAGCCGATCACCCTGTCGAGTGATCTGGCTCGCGTCACCCGCAGCATGAAGCCGGGGGAGCCGCTGGGGTTGCTGGTGGAACGGGGCGGGGAAGGCGAGGCCCAGGCGTTGACCGTCGTGCTCGCGCCGCGGCCGGAGGAGCCCGACAAGGGGTTCCTCGGGGTGAGCACCACGACCCGAGATCTGTCCTTCCAGTTCCCCTTCAGCGTCCAGATCGATTCGGGCTCGGTGGGCGGTCCCTCCGCGGGGTTGGCGTTCACCCTGGGCATCATCGACGTGCTCACCCCGGGCAGCCTCACCGCCGGCAAGCGGGTCGCGGTCACGGGCACGATCGACCCCAACGGCTTCGTCGGCCCGGTGGGCGGGGTCGAGCAGAAGACCGTCGCGGTGCGCCGCTCGGGAGCGGAGCTGTTCCTGGTGCCGACCAGCGAGGTCGACCTGGCGCGGAAGTACGCGGGAGACGTGCGGGTCGAGGGTGTCGACACGCTGGATCAGGCCCTGCGGGTGCTCGCGAGCGTGGGCGGCGATGTGCAGGGCCTCGCCCAGGGCTCCTCCCCTGCGGGGCGCTGAGTACGATCGGCGCGGTGCCGCCCGACGTGACCAGCCCGATCGATCCCGATGCGATCCTGCGCCAACCGTTCACCTCGGTGAAGCGGGGCTACGACCCGTTGGAGGTGCAGACCTTCCTCATGTCCCTGGCGGGGGAGCTGCGGGCCGCACGCGACCGCAGCCGCGAGCTCGAGCGCGCGGTCGCCGAAGCCGAGCGGCAGCTCGCCGAGCTGCGGGAGCCCTCGCCCAGCCGCCTGACCGCCTTGGTGGGTGAGGAGACGGCCCGGGTGCTCGACGCCGCCAACGCCGCCGCCGCCGACATCCGGACCAAGGCCGAGCAGGCCGCGGCGCAGGAGCTCGAGGATGCCCGCGCGGAAGCTGCCCGCATCCGCGAGGAGGCACGGGCCGCCGCGGAGGCGGAGCGGGTGGAGGCGGAGCGGGTCGCGGCCGAGATCCGCCAAGAGGTCGAAGGTCTGTTGGAGCAGGCTCGGTCCGATGCGGAGCGAGAGATCGAAGCGGGGCGCCAGCAGGGTCGGGAGATGGTGGCTGAAGCCCAGCAGGTCAGGGAGCGGATGCTGCGGGATCTGGCCCGCCGCCGCAAGGCGCTGCGCCAGCAGATCGAGCAGCTCCAGGCCGGCCGCGAGCGCCTGCTCGCCGCGTACGAGGTCGTTCGCCGGCACCTCGATGAGGTCACCGAGGAGTTGACTGTCGCCCTGCCGGAGGCCCGTCAGGCGGCTGAGGCGCTGGCCGGTCGCGACCGTGAGGTCGAGGGTGACGACCCGCTCGAGCGCGAGCTGGTTGAGCTGGCTGTCGAAGCCGGCATCGAGCTCGACACCGTGGAGGGGCCCGAAGCCCCGGCGGGCGAGGAAACCCGGCCTGAGGTGAGCGGGCCCGATGCGCCGGGTCCCCGAGCCCCCGACCCGGTCGAGGGCCGCAAGTCCTCTGCGGTGAACGTCATCCGCACCGGTGGCGGTGAGCCCGACGGGCTGCTGGAGGAGGGGGAGGAGCCCGAGGAGGCGGCGCAGCCCGGGGAGGCGGCGCAGCCCGGGGAGGCTGTGGAGCCCGGCGAGGCCGCGGGGGTCGCGGCCGGAGGCTCAGGTGCCAGGGTGGCGGGGCTCTTCGCTCGCATCAAGGAAGAAGCTGCGCAGCTCGACGCCTCGGGATCGGTGATCGACCCCGATCGGTCCGACGCCGGTGACGACGCTGAGGCGGCGGTGCCCGGTGAGTCCGTGGACCCGGCGGAGCAGCAGGAGGCGGCGACCGCGACCATCGAGCGCGACCTGGCGAGGCGCCTCAAGCGTGAGTTGTCCGAGGAGCAGAACGAGCTGCTCGACGCCCTCCGTCGTGAGCGCGGGGTGCCGGCGCTCGACGCCGTCCTGCCGGCTCCCGAGGCGCACGTCGAGCGGTTCGCATCGGCCGCCTTGGCGGGGCTGGCCGCAGCCCGCGGCGCGGGGAGCGGGGTGGGCC
>NZ_DAIUCK010000041.1:0-27081 GCF_036846205.1 Rhabdothermincola sp.
GTCTAGGCCTCCCGGTCTCCCCCCACCGGAGGTCTCCCGAGAGGGCCCTCGAGGGCCCTCTCGGTCGTTTTCCACGATCTCGCCCGCAGGCCTGCCATCAGCACGGGCAGGGGTGACGGGCGGGCTCACGTCCCGGCGCGGTCCCTCGCACCCAGCGCGACCCGGAAGACCGTTCGCCACCCCTCGGCCATGATCCCGAGCTCCTCGAGCCGCTGCTCCGCGAGCTGCGCGGCCAGCTCGCCCGTGGGGACCCCGAAGGACTCGAGCACCATCGACTCGGCCAGCCGGGCCACCGCCTGGGCCACCCGGTCGTCGGTGCCGTCCAGATCGGCGATGAGCTCGGCGAGGCCATCAGCAGCACCGCGATCCCCCTCGCCGGCACGCGCCAGCTCGACCGCGAGCCGGGACATCGCCCGGTCGAGGTAGGTGGCTCTCGGTTCGCTCTCCACCTGCTCGTGGAGCTGCTCCGCGTCACGGCGGCGGCCGGCGGCCGCGCACGCCAGCGCGAGCGAGCTCTGGCCGTACGGGAACGAGCCTCCGTCGAGATCCGACACGACCGGCACGAGCTGCTCGATCGCCGCGCTGACCTCGCCGAGCTGGAGCAAGGAGAGCCCGTGTGCGGCCACGCGCTCACCCCATCCGATGCTGCGCGCGTCCCACGCCGCCGGAGCCGCGGCCAGCGCCTCGGAGGCGAGAGCGGGATCGCCGATCTGAGTTGCCGCACCGGCCAGACCGGCAGCCACCAGGGCACGGATCCCGTCGCGGTCGAGGCTCTGGGGCAGACGCTCAGTGGCCGAGCTGAGGACCGCCAAGCCTTCGGCCACATCTCCCGCGGTCACCAGGCAACGGCCGTAGGTGACCTCGGCCTGCGCAGACCCTTGGGCATCGGCGATGGTGGCGAACAGCTCGCGGGCGCGTCCCGCAGGCTCCACCGCCCGGTCGGCCCGACCAGACCAGAGCCGGACCGACGCCATGAGCACCAGCATCATCCCCTCGCCCCAGCGATCCCCACGGGCGTGAGCCTGCTCCAGCACCCGGGCACCCAGCTCCTCGGCCTCCGCGTGGCGTCCCTGGTGGAAGCGCACGAAGGCCAGCAGGCCCAACGCCCAACCGAGACCACCGACGTCCCCCAGCGTGGTGAACAGATCGGCCGACTCGGTCAACCGTTCCTCTGCCTCACCCGCCTGGCCGCCCATGTAGGAGATCCAGGCCAGATTCTGCAGCGCCCACGCTTCCCCTCGGCGATCACCGAGCGATCGGTACGCCTCGAGCGCCCTCGAGATGCACCGCTCGGCGTCGTCGTGGGCGCCCTGGAAGATGTAGGTCATGCCCCGGAAGCGCAGGGCTTCGGCCATCTCCCCGGTGTCGCCGAGCTCAGCGAAGCGAGCTTCGGCCTCTCCGAGGGTGGTCGCCGCCTGCTCGAGCTCACCAGCTTTCTGCTCGACGTCGCCTCGCACCAGCAGAGCCTTCGCCTCCGCGTGGCGGTCGCCGAGGGCGCGGGTCAATGCCATCGCCCGCTCGACGTCGTACCGCGCGCCGTCGAGTTGACGCAGGCCGGCCTGTGCCTGCGCACGACCCAGCAGGAGCCGGACGTGCCGGGCCTGCTGATCCGGGTCGTCACCGACGTCACCGAGGAGTGCGATCGCCTGGGCGTACAGCCGCTGCGCCACCGTCAGCACCTGGGTCACCTGCGCTCGCCGACCAGCCTCCTCCAGCCAGTCGAGCGCCTTCGAGGTGATGTCCGGGGGCACCTGGTCGACCGGCCCCAACTCCTCGACGAGCTCCGCCGCCGCGGCGTAGTGGAAGGCGATGACGTCGACGGTGCGTTCGGTCGCCTCGTGCCGATCAGGGGAAGCCTGCTCGAGGTACGCGGCGATGCCGTAGTGGCGCCTGGCCCGGTCGGCCTTGGTCAGCGTGCTGTAGGCCACCTCACGGATGAGGTCGGACCGGAACGACCAGCGGGCACCCTCCACGACCAGGATCTCCTGGTCGACCAGGGCCTCCAGCACCGTGGCCACCCACCCTCCCCGGATCGCCTCCGCCATCCGCTCGAGCGCCACCACCGGCCCGGTTCGTCCCCACACGGCCGCGTCCTCGACCGTGGACCGTTCACTCGCCGACAAGCCGTCGATGCGTGCCGCGACCAGGCCTCGGAGCGTGTCGGGCAGATCGATCGTCGCCTCTCGACCACCCCTCGGGCCGGAGGGGGTGCCATCCGCAGCACTCACCAGGGCCACCAGCTCCTCGAGGTAGAAGGGGTTGCCACCGCCGCGATCGAGCAGCTGCTGGCGAACCTCGGGCGCCAGCTCGGGCTCGGCCAGCGCGTCGAGCAACGCGGCTGCAGCATCGGGACCGAGCGGATCGAGGTTCAGCACCAGGCCGTCGTGGCGTCCCCACGGGGGACGCCAGCGCTCGTGCAGCTCATGGCGGGCGGTCCCGACCACGATGATCGGTGACCTGCTCAGCCGATCGACGAGCACGTCGAGCAGCTCGAACACGACGTCGTCGGCCCAGTGGAGATCGGACAGCACCAGCACCACCGGATGCAGGCTCGCCGAGGCGTCGATGAAGTCGATGACGGCACGGGTCGCCTCCTCACGTGCCCGTTGCACGTCGATCTCCCGTAGCGCGACCTCGTAACCCATGAGGAAGAGCACACCAGTCGCGATCCGCGCCACCTCCGCGGCGTCGGCTGGCACCCCCAGGACCGCCGACACCGCCTCGGCGCCGCGCTGGGAGGCGACCGCGAGCGGATCGTCGGCGGCGATGCCACATGCCTGGCGCAGCGCCTCGGCGACCGGCCACCACACGTTGGCCTCGCCGTAGGGCACGCAGCGACCTTCGTAGACCACGGCTCCCCGGGTACGTCGCGCCCGGTCCGCGACCTCCTGCGCCAACCGGGTCTTGCCGACCCCCGCCTCACCGAGCAGCAGCACGAGCTGCCCTCGCCGGCGAACCGCTGCCCCGTCGATGACGTGGGCGAGCAACCCGAGCTCGCGGTCACGGCCGACGAACGGCGCCTGCACCCGCCGGGGGCGGTACCCCGGTGGGAGCAGGGTCGAAAGCGCCTCCCAGGCCTCGACCGGTTCCTCGCGGCCCTTGGCCGCGATCGCACCGAGCGGGCGGTACCCGATCACGTGGTGGGTCGCGGCATGGGTGGAGCGACCGACCACCACGCTGCCTGGGCGGGCCGACACCTGCAATCGCTGGGCGATGTTGACCGCATCACCCATCGCCGTGTAGTCGCCACCGGCCCGCAACGAACCGACGAGCACCTCGCCGGTGTTGACCCCGATGCGCAGCTGCACGCCGGCACCGGTCGCGTCGCGATACGACGAGACGGTCTCCTGCATGCGCAGCGCCGCCCGCACGGCGCGCTCGGCGTCGTCCTCGTGGGCGATCGGTGCGCCGAAGAGCGCGAGGAGGGCGTCGCCGACGATCTTGTCGATCTGGCCCCCGAACTGGTTGATGTCCTCCACCAGCCGTTCGAAACACGAATCGACCAGGTTCTTGACCTGCTCAGGGTCGCGCTGCTCGGAGAGGGTGGTGAAGCCGACGAGGTCCGCGAACAGCACCGTCGCCACCCGCCGTTCGTCGCCTCGCCGTTCGAGTGCGTGACCGCACGACGAGCAGAAGCGCGCCCCGGCGGCCACGCTCGCGCCGCACGCCGGGCAGGTCATGCTCGCAGCATACGGCCCGACCATCCCGGAGGCCGTGGGGGCTCGGGCGACCTGGACCGGCTGAACCGGCAGAGCTGCCGGCATCGACGGCTCACCGACCTCCTAGGCTGGGCAGCCGTGACCGCGAGCAACACGACTGCGCCCCCGCCGGTCCTCGCGAGCATCGCCGCCCGGACCATCGACGCCACGAAGGTCTACGGGAAGGGTGAGACCGCGGTGTGCGCGCTCGACCGGGTGACGGTCGAGTTCGCACGAGGCCGCTTCACCGCCATCATGGGGCCGTCCGGATCCGGCAAGTCGACGCTGATGCACTGCATCGCCGGCCTCGACCAGTTGAGCGCAGGGCGCGCGCTCATCGGTGACGTCGACCTGTCACAGCTCAACGAGAAGCAGCTCACCATCCTCCGGCGCGACACGATCGGTTTCATCTTCCAGGCGTTCAACCTGGTGCCGACCCTCACCGCCGGCGAGAACATCACCCTGCCGATGGACCTGGCCGGCCGCAGGCCCGACCGGTTCCACGTCGACACCGTGATCGCCACGCTCGGTCTCGGCGATCGCTTGCACCACCGCCCGAGCGAGCTCTCCGGAGGCCAGCAGCAGCGGGTCGCGGTCGCCCGGGCCCTCGCCAGCAAGCCACAGATCGTCTTCGCGGACGAGCCGACGGGCAACCTCGACTCGCGGTCGGGGGCCGAGCTGCTCGCCTTCCTGCGACGGGCCGTCGACGAGCTCGCACAGACCATCGTGATGGTGACCCACGACCCGACCGCGGCCGCGCACGCAGACCACGTCGTGTTCCTGGCCGACGGGCGCATCGTCGACCGCATGGATGCCCCGACCGCGGAGCGGGTGCTCGATCGCATGAAGCGCTTCGGTGAGTGAGGCGTGGCCCTCGACCCTTCCGACCTCCCCGACGGTGTGCGGCTCTTCCTCGAGGAGCGCCGGATCGGCACCTTGACCACCCTGCGACCGGACGGTAGCCCGCACGTGGTGGCCATCGGGTTCACCTGGGACGGGGACGCCGGGATCGTGCGGGTGATCTCCTTCGCGTCGAGCCGCAAGGCGGCCAACCTGCGAGCGAACCCCCGGTCACGCGCCGCGGTGTGCCAGGTCGACGGCGGCCGGTGGATCACGTTGGAAGGGACGGCCACCGTGACCGATGATCCGGCCCGGGTGAGCGAGGCGGTCCGCCGCTACGCCGAGCGCTACCAACCACCCAGACCGCGCGATGATCGGGTGGCCATCGAGATCGAGGTCGACCGGGTCCTCGGTCGGGCATGAACGAGCGAACGATGGGCGACGACTCGGAGTCCGACATCGCCGATGAAGGCGCCGACTCGGCGCTCATGACGACCACGGTCGTGCTGGCGTTGCCCGACGCGCACCAGCGCGCCGCGCTGGCCGACGCCGTCGCCGCCCGGCCCGATCTCCAGCTCGTGGGTGAAGCCGGAACAGGGCGTGACGCGCTCGAACGGATCACCGCCATGGTCCCCGACGTGGCGCTCATCGACGTCCGGCTCCCGGACCCCGACGGCATGGACGTGTGTGCGCAGGTCTCCGAGTCGCTCCCCGCCGTGCGGCTCCTGCTCACCGCCCCCACGGATGACGACACCGACGGGGGCTTCCACGCCGGCGCGATCGGATGCGTCGTGCTGGAAGCCGACTTGGCCGACCGGGTGGTCGATGCCCTGCGGCGGGTCGGCTGGGGGGAAGCGCTCCCGAGCCGGCGGTGGGCGCAACAGGCGCTCGCGGAGCTCGAGGCGCTCAGCACCGAGACCGCCGGCCCCGTGCCCCCACCGTCGCTCACCGAGGACGAACAGGAGGTACTGGCAGGCCTCGCGGGTGGCAGCGCGCCAGAGGAGATCGCCGGTCGACGCCGCGTACCGGTGCGGCACGTGAACCTGCAGGCTGCGTCCGCCATCGCCAAGCTACGCCGCTACCGGCGCGACCGACATCGAGGTGATGGGGCGGGTCAGGTTGGTCAACCCTCGTAGGGGCGCATCTCCGCAGGATCCCAGAAGGCGCGCATCGAGGTGATCCGACCCTCGTCGTCTAGGGCGAACACGTCGATGATGTCGACGACGACCTTCGAGCCCCCGACATCGCTGATCGCCTGCATCGGGAACGCCACTTCCCGGCCAGCCACCCGCGCCGGGCCGGTCGGCACGAGCGTGATCGACGACGACAGGGTGTGCACCATGTCCCAGAAGGCCCGGATCTCGTCGTGGCCCCGATGCACGTCGGTGCCCACCGGGTCCTCGATGGTGGCGTCAGGAGCGAAGAGGGCCACGTAGCCCTCCTTGTCGCCCGCGCTCATCGCCTCCAGGTAACGGGTGACCACGGCGCGGATCTCCTCAGGGCTCGGCATCGGCGGATCCTCCATCGGGGGGGCTGGTGTCGCCGGCGAGCGTACCCACGTGGTTCGCGTCGGACGGCGGGCGTGGCGCGTGGGGCAGCACCTCCGGGCGGAGGATGAGGCGGGGGCCACGGTCCCAGGTCAGGTAGTTCCAGGCCCAGTTGACGAAGACGGAGAGGCGGTTCCGCACCCCGAGCAGGTACACGAGATGCAGCCCCAACCAGGCGAGCCAGGCCACCGGTCCGGTGAGCCGGCGACCACCGGGCAGCTCGGCCACCGCCGCTCGGCGACCGATGGTGGCCATCGTGCCCTTGTCGAGGTAGCGGAAGCTGGTGCGGGGTCGGCGCTCGATCGTGTGCAGGACCTGCTCGGCCGCGTGCCGCCCGCTCTGGATGGCCACCTGCGCGAGCTGGGGAAGGCGACCACCACAGCCGTCGTCGATCTCGGCCAGGTCGCCCACGGCGAACACGTTGGGGTGACCCGGGACCGAGAGATCCGCGTTCACCACGATGCGCCCGCTCCGCCCGCGGGTCACCGCCACGTGCTCCGCCAGCTCACCCGCGCGCACTCCTGCCGCCCACACCAGGCAGCGGGTCGGGATCACCTCACCGGTGACGAGGTGCACCGCGGTGGGGGTGACCCGCCTGACGGTGGTGCCGAGGCGCACCTGGACGCCGCGACTCTCGAGCGCCCGGAGTGCGTACTGCCGTGATCGGTCGCTGAACGCGCCGAGGAGGTGGTCCATCTGCTCGATCAGGATGATCCGCGCCCGGTGCACGTCGAGGTCGTGGAAGTCGTCGGCAAGCACCTTGTCGACGAGCTCGACCATCGCGCCCGCGACCTCCACACCCGTCGGACCACCACCCACCACGACGATGTTGAGCACGCCTTCCTCGATCAGAGACGGGTCCGAGTCGGCGGCCTCGAACAAGCTCAGGATGTGGTTGCGGAGGATGACCGCGTGCTCCAGCGTGTAGAGAGGGAACGCGAACTCCGCCGCCCCCTCGACACCGAAATAGGCGGTGGTGGAGCCCGCCGCGAGGATCAGGTAGTCATAGGAGATCGGCGGGCCGCCGGCGAGCCGGACCTGGTGGCGGTCGAGATCGACACCGACCACCTCTTCCTTCCGGAAGAACACCCGGCGCTGGCGGCGGAACAACGCTCGGACGGGGTAGGCGACATCGGCGGCGTTCAGGCCCGCGGTGGCGACCTGGTACAGCAAGGGCAGGAACTGGTGGTAGTTGTGCCGGTCGATGACCGTGACGTCCACCGGCTCCCGCTCGAGACGCTTGGCCGCGTTCAACCCTCCGAAGCCGGCGCCCACGACGACGACGTGTGGTCGTGCCCGCATCGCACCATGATGCCCTCCCCGGGGCTGCCACGGGCAGGGCGCGCACCTGGGCAGCGGGCGTGCCACGTCAGCCGCGCAGGACCAACCCCCGGTGGCTGGGCGCGAACCCGACCTCACGCAGCTGGGCCGCCAGCCCCGACGCCGACGCCGGCTCGCTGTCGACGCGGGTGATCTCCAGCCGGCGGACCCGACCGTCCTTCACCAGCGCGGCCAACCCCTCGACCCAGTGCGGGTGCTGCGCCGCGGCCGGGAAGGTGGACAGGGTGCGGCCCCCACGCTCGAGGAACGCGACCGGATCCCCGGCCACCAGCACCACGTACGCGCCCGGTGTCCGGGCAGGCCGGCCAGCGGCATCGGGCCACGGCAGCGCCGCGCCGTAGGGCTGCGCGGGATCGACCGCGCTCAGCACCAGCGGCACCAGGTCGTCAGGGTCGGGTTCGCGGCAGGCACGCAACCGGTCGACCGCGCCGGGGAGCGCGAACTGGGCGCCGCCCAGACCACGGACAAAGTAGCCCCGGCGGACCTGACCCCGCTCCTCCAGCGCCTGGAGCACGGGGTAGAGGGCGGCGAAACCACCCTCCACCCCTTCGGCCAGCACCGCTTCCCTGGTGAGCACGCCGTGACGCTCCAGGAGCTGCAGGGCCTGCGCGTGCGCGGCTTCGGTGGGCGTGGGCGGGGGTGAGAGCACCGGCGAGACCAGGGACCACCGACCGGCAGCCGCCGGGGGGCCGAGACGGCTGAGCGAGCCGATCGACGGTCGTCGCAGGTCGGGACGGCGACCCAGCGACCGGACGGCGCCGGGGCCGGACCGCAGACCGGACCTCGACCGGGCGACACCCCGGCGGGGGGTGCCCTGCAGCCAGCTCCGCAGGGGTGACAGCGAGTCGTTGGTGATCTCCCCGGCCCACACGAGCGACCACAGCGCGTCGAGGACGGTGTCGTCGTCGTAGGGCGCGCCAGCTCGGTGCACCGCAGCCACCAGGTCGGGCCAGAACGACGCGCCCGCCTCACGCAGATGGGCGAGGATCGCGTCGGCGGCGGCGCCGTCCGGCCGTTCCCACGTCCCGGATCGGTCGGTGAGCAACGTGGCCTGGTCGCGGAACAGCAACCGCACCCGCCCGTCGGTGCTCCCGATGGGCCCCGCCCCCATCCAGACCACCTCGCCGGCGGTGCACAACGCGTCGAGGTCCGCCGGCCGGTAGCCGGAGAGGCGGGCCGGGAGGATGTCGGTCTCGAGGACCGACGCGGGCAGTGCCGCGCCCTGGAGCGTGCCGATGACCTCCACCAGCGCATCGATGCCCCGCCGGGGCACGCCGAGCCCGTGCCATCGGGGCAGGAAGCGGGCCAGGGTGCCCGCCTCGACCGGCTCGACCTCCTTGCGCAGCGCGGCGAGCGACCGCCGCCGGAGGGTGCGCAAGACCTCGGCATCGCACCACTCGCGCTCCACGCCGCCAGGCCGGAACTCGCCGCGCACCACCCGGCCGTCGCCCTCCAGTCGCTCCAGCGCGGCGCGGGCCCGGTCGGCGGGCAGGCCGTAGCGCCGGGCGACCTGGGTGGTGAGGAAGGGGCCGTGGCTGCGGGCAAAGCGAGCGACGAGATCAGCCACCGGGTCCTCGACGGGATCGGTGAACGCGGTTGGCAACCCGAGCGGCAGGGCGGTCCCCAGCGCGTCGCGCAGACGGGCCGCGTCCTCGGCCGCCGCGACCCGCCGCTCACCCCCGACGACCACGTCGATCACCCGGCGCTGGGCGGCCAGTTCGTCCACCCACCGCCCGACCGGAGCGACCCCCTCGGCCCGGGCCTCGAGCTCCCCACGTGACAGCGGACCGACCGTGCGCAGCACGTCGTGGAGCTCGTCGGCATCTCGGGCCCGGTGGCCCTCGGCGAGACGTTGCAGCTCCAGTTCCAGCTCGGCGAGCACCACCGGGTCGATCAGGTCGCGCAGCTCCTCGGCACCGAGCAGGTCCCGCAGGAGGTCCCGGTCGAGCGCCAGGGCAGCCGCCCGGCGCTCCGCGAGCGGGGCATCGCCTTCGTACATGTACACGGCGATCCACCCGAACAGCAGCGACTGCGCGAAGGGCGAGGCGCGAGGGGTGTCCACCGGCACCACCCGGATCCGTCGGGCGCGCAGGCCGGCGAGGACCTCGCGCAGCGCAGGCAGGTCGAACACGTCGTTCAGGCACTCGCGGGTGGCTTCGAGCAGGATCGGGAACTCGGGGTGTCGAGCGGCGACCGCCAGCAGATCGGCCGCCCGCTGGCGTTGCTGCCACAGCGGTGTGCGCCGGTCCGGCCGGCGGCGGGGCAGCAGCAGGGCCCGGGCTGCGCACTCCCGGAAGCGAGCGGCGAACATCGCGGTGGAGGGGAGCTGGGCGATGACGAGCTCGTCGATCTCCTCGGGGTCGATCAGCAGCTCGTCGTAGGGGAGGGCCTCGACGGCTTCGGGCAGCCGGATGACGATCCCGTCGTCGCTCCACAGCAGCTCCACGTCGATGCCGTGCCGATCGGCAAGGCGGGCCTGGATGGCCATGGCCCACGGGGCGTGCACCGGGGCGCCGAAGGGGGTGAGGATGCAGACCCGCCAGTCACCGATCTCGTCCCGGAAGCGCTCCACGACCACCGTGCGGTCGTCAGGCACCACTCCGCCACACGATTCGGCCTGCTCCTCGAGGTAGGCGATCAGGTTGTCCGCGGCCCAGCGGTCCAGGCCGAGCTCGTCGATGAGGCGCTGGCGCTGGCCGGCCGGATCGGCACGCACCGCCCGCACGAACGCCCCGAGTGCCCGACCCACCTCCACCGGCCGCCCCGGCCCGTCACCGTGCCAGAACGGCATCTTCCCCGGTTCGCCCGGGGCGGGCGTCACGACGACCCGCTCGGGGGTGATGTCCTCGATGCGCCAGGTGCTGGCGCCCAGCAGGAACGTCTCCCCCGGGCGGCTCTCGTACACCATCTCCTCGTCGAGCTCACCGACCCGAGTGCCGTCGGGGAGGAACACCCCGAACAGCCCGCGGTCAGGGATGGTGCCCCCGTTGGTCACGGCCAGCCGCTGCGCGCCCGCCCGGCCCCGCAGCACCCCGGCGGCGCGCTCCCACACCAGTCGCGGTCGCAGCTCGTTGAACTCGTCAGAGGGGTAGCGACCCGACAGCAGGTCGAGCACCCGCTCGAGCACCTCGTCGGAGAGCTCCACGAAGTTCGCGGCTCGGCGCACCACGGCGGCGAGGCGCTCGAGTGACCACTCGTCGAGCGCGCACATGGCGACGATCTGCTGCGCGAGCACGTCGAGTGGCTGGCGGGGGTAGCGGGTCGACTCGATGAGCCCCTGCTGCATGCGCTCGACGACCACCGCGGTCTCGAGCAGGTCGGCCCGGTGCTTCGGGAACACCTTGCCCCGGCTGGGCTCGCCGACCTGGTGGCCGGCGCGCCCCACCCGCTGCAACCCGGTCGACACCGCGCCGGGCGACTCGACCTGCACGACGAGATCGACGGTTCCCATGTCGATGCCCAGCTCGAGGGAGCTGGTGGCCACCAACGCCCGCAGCCGCCCCTGCTTGAGCTCGTCCTCGATCTGCAGGCGCCGCTGGCGCGACAACGACCCGTGGTGTGCCTTGACCAGCTCCTGCTCCGGCACCGGGGCGGTGCCGTCGCCCTCACCGGCGCGGTTGCGGCCCTCGAGTGCCAGCTCGTTGAGCCGGGTGGCGAGGCGCTCGGCCAGGCGGCGGGCGTTCACGAAGATGATCGTGGACCGGTGAGCCAGCACGAGCTCGAGCAGCCGAGGGTGGATGGAGGGCCAGATCGAACGCCGGGTCCGTGGCGCCAGCGGGCCCGCGTCGGGGTCCTCGACCAGCTCCCCGAGCGCACCCATGTCCTCGATCGGGACCACCACCTCCAGCTCCATGGGTTTGCGGACCCCGACGTCGACGACCGTGACCGGGCGAGGCTGGTGCGACTCGTCGAAGCCCCCGAGGAACCGGGCGATCTCGTCCAGCGGGCGCTGGGTGGCGGAGAGCCCGATGCGCTGGAACGGCCGCTCCACCAGCTCGGCGAGCCGCTCCAGGGACAGGGCGAGGTGCGCGCCACGTTTGGTGGGGGCCAGCGCGTGGATCTCGTCGACGATGACGGTCTCCACCCCTCGCAGGGTCTCGCGGGCGGACGAGGTGAGCAGCAGGTAGAGCGACTCGGGGGTGGTGATGAGGATGTCGGGGGGCTGGCGTCGCAGCCGCCGCCGCTCGTCCGCGGGCGTGTCGCCGGTGCGCAACCCGACCGTCGGCGTGTGCAACGGCACGCCGAGCCGCTCGGCGGCGAGGGCGATCCCCCGCAGCGGGGCGCGCAGGTTCTTCTCGACGTCGACCGCGAGAGCCCGCAGCGGTGACACGTAGACCACTCGGGTACGCCGGTTGGGATCGTCGGGTGGCGGTTCACGAACCAGCCGGTCGATCGCCACCAGGAACGCGGCGAGCGTCTTGCCCGAGCCGGTCGGCGCCAGGATCAGGGTGTGCTCGCCGGCCACGATGGCGGGCCAGCCCTGCTCCTGGGCCGGGGTCGGGGCCGGGAAGGACGACCTGAACCAGTCGCGCACCGGAGGCGAGAACGTCTGGAGAGCGCCGTCGTGCCCGGGTGCGATCACCCGTTCACCGTACCGGTCGTCGATGACCACTTCACCGGCACTTCACCGGCACTGACCCTGGGGCCCTCCATGGGTCGCGGCGTAGAATCGAGAGCGATGGCGACCTACCGCACGCCGGAGTGGCACCCCGCCTTCGAGGAGTACTGCGAGGCGATCTTCGAGCTGCGCGAGGACGACGTGGAGGTCATCCAGGCCCGGATCGCGGAGCGCCTCGAGGTGTCGCGGCCGGCGGTCTCGGAGATGATCCGCCGCCTGGAGCGGGCGGGCCTGGTGGGCGTCGACGGGGGCGCCATCCGCCTCACCGACGAGGGCCTGCAGCTCGCGGAGCGGGTGGTCCGTCGCCACCGCCTCGCCGAGCGGTTCCTCACCGACGTGCTCGGGCTGTCCTGGGCCGAGGCCCACGTCGAAGCCGGCAAGTGGGAGCACGTGATCTCCGACCGGGTCGAGGCGGCGATGACCCGGCTGCTGGGCGAGCCGACCACCTGCCCGCACGGCAACCCCATCCCCGGCACCGCGTACACCCCGCCGGCCACCGTGGCCCTCAACGAGGTGCAGGTCGGGTCGTCGTTCACGGTGTCGCGCATCCCCGAGGAGCTCGAGTTCACGCCCGGCCTGCTCGAGTTCCTCGAGGAGTCGTCGCTGCAGCCCGGCATGCGCGGGGTCGTCACCGCGTCGTCGCCGGACGGCACCACCACGGTGGAGATCGACGGCAAACACGTGGGCATCGGCTCGTTCGCCAGCGAGCGGATCCTGGTCACGACCACCTGAGTGGGAGCCACGGGGCCCTGAGCCGACCGGCGATCACGGCTCCGGCCGGCTCGGTCGGAGCACTCAATCGAGCCGGTCAGCCCGGCGCACGACCAGCAGCCAGGTCAGCAGCCCGGAGAGCGCGACCAGCACCAGCCCGGTGAGGCCCATCTGCGCGAAGTGGTTGGACTCGTTGGCGCTCCACAGCCTGGTGGCGAGGGTCTGGAAGTTCGGCGGGGCCAATAGCAGGGTCGCCGGGAGCTCCTTCATCGCCGACAGCAGTACCAGCCCGGCGCCCGCCGCCAGCCCCGGCACCATCAGCGGCAGCTCGACGGTGACGAACCGCCGGGCCCGCCCCGCGCCGAGCATCCGGGCTGCGTCGTCGAGGCGCCGGGGCACCGCCCCCACGGCCACCTGATCGGCGCGCATGGCCTGCGCCCCGAAGTGCACCACGTACGCGAAGATCAGCAGCGGCACGGTCTGGTACAGGCCGGCCAACGGGCCGGACGACAGCGTCCAGAACACCAGCGCCAGCGCCACCACGAGCCCCGGCAGGGCGAAGCCTGCCACCACGAAGGCGTTGGACACGCCGCTCACCCGCGACCGGTGCCGGGTCGTGAGGTAGGCCACCGGCATCACCACCACGACCGCCACCACCGCGGCGACGAGGCTCACGCTGATGGTGTTGAACGCCGGAGCGCCGAGGGCGCCGAGATCGGTGCGCAACTCGACCGTGCCGCTGCCCGGGTTGGCGAGCCCTCGCCCTGCCCAGTAGGCGAGCACCGCCACCGGCGCCAGCAGGGCCAGGCCCAGCACCGCCACCACCGCACCGGTCGCCGGCCACCGCCATCGCCCGAGGGGCACCTGCAGCGGTCGCTTCTGGCGGACCGCCTCGGTGCGGGCCCGTCGCCGGCCCGCCGCCCGCTCGGCCGCCACCACCACCAGGGCCACCACCGCCAGCACCAGGCTAAGCGGCACCGAGGTCGCCGGGTCGAGGCGGGTGGAGAAGATCTCCCGGGTGAGGGTGCCGTAGCGCATCAGCTCCACTGCACCGAAATCGCTGATGGCGTACAGGAAGACCAGCAGTGCCCCGGCCCACACGGCACTGGCGGCCTGGGGCAGGACCACCGTGCGGAACACCGCGGTCGGGCGGCGCCCCAGCAGGCGAGCGCTCTCCTCCAGCGAGGGTGGCAGCGCGCCCAGCCGGGCGGCCACCGGCAGGTACACGTAGGGGTAGGTGAACAGGCTCAGCACCAACCACGCGCCCGGCAGGCCCGACAGCCGCGGCATGCGCACCACCCCCAGCGGGGCGAGCAGCTCCTCGACCAGCCCCCCGGGAGCGAGGGCGGCGAGGAACGCGGCCGCGCCCACGAACGAGGGGATCACGAGGGGGAGTGGCGCGAGGATGCGCCAGACCCGGCGGCCCGGCACGTCGGTCCTGGTGAGCAGCCATGCCAGGCCGGTCCCGATGGCCGCGGCGGTCACGGAGACCAACACCGCCAGGGTCAGGCTCCGGGCGAGAGGCTCCAGGGTGGTCGAGGAGGTGACGGTGGACCACAGGTCGGACTCGAGGTCGGTGCTCCGCCACACCAGGTAGCCGGTCGGGGCCGCGAACACCGACGCCACCCCGATGCTCACGAGGGCGAGCAACCAGGGGGCTCGCCGGGCCGGCGCCTTGGTGGCGCCCGGGGTGGATCCGGGCGACCGGGCGCCCAGCCCGAGATCGGCGGGAGCGGGGGCGGGCCCGATCGGCTCGGCCCCCAGTGCCGTGCCGACCTCAGCGCTCGATGCCACTGTCCTTGATCATCTGGATCGTGCTGCGGAACTCCGCCCCGAGCTGGCCGAAGTCGACGGTGTCCACGTCGAGGGACGCGAGCGGCGGCAAGCTCGCCGGAGGGGCCACGCCGCCTGCCAGTGGGTACTCCTGGGTCTTCTCGGCGAAGTACCGCTGGCTGTCCTCCGACAGCAGGAAGCGCACCAGCCGTTCGGCGTCGTCGGACTTGGCGCTGGTGCGCAGCACGCTGGCCGCGGTGACGAGCAGTAGCGAACCGATGTCGCCGTCCGGGAAGAAGTAGTTGACGCTGGCGACGTTGGGATCCTCGGCCTGGGCCCGGACGTTGTAGTAGTGATTCACCAGCCCCATGGGCACCTCACCCCGGCCCACCGCGGCCACGATGGCGGTGTTGTTGGCGAACACCGGCGACTGGTTGGCAGCCATGCCACGCAGCCACTCGACGGTGCGGTCGTCGCCGAGCTGCACCCGCATCGCGCTCACGAAGTCCTGGAAGGATCCGTTCTGCGGTGCGACCGCCACCTTGCCCTTGTAGGCGGGGTCGGTGAGGTCGAGCACCGACCGCGGCAGGGTGGCCGGGTCGACCAGGTTCTTGTTGTAGACGAGGGTCCGAACCCGCCCCGACAAGCCGACCCAGGTGCCGTCGGCTGCCCGGTACGCGGGCGCCACCTGGGAGGTGACCTCCTCGGGGAGGGGCCGCAGTCGATCGGCTCCGGCGAGGAAGCCGGTGGCCCCGGGGCTCTGCGAGATGAACACGTCGGCCGGGGACCGGTCCCCCTCCTGGTCGATCAGCAGAGCCAGGTCAGCCGAATCGCCGTACTTGACCTCGACGGCGATGCCGGTCTCGTCACGGAAGCGGTCGATCAGCGGCTGGATGAGCTCCTCGGTGCGACCGGAGTACACGACGAGCTTCGGGCGGTCACCGCCGCTGGAGCAGGCAGCACCGACCAGCGGGACCGCGAGCAGCACCAGCGCGAGCAGCGCGGCCGGCCCGGTCGCCCGCCGTCGGCCCGCTCTCCGGGAGAACCAGGTGGGGACGAGTCGCATGGACGGGAAGGGTAGATGACCCTTTGGCCAGGTGTAAAGCCTGCCTAACAGGTTAGCCAGGCCGGATCAGGGACCCGATGGATCTGCGTGCGCCGGATAGGCGATGGTCGCCGGGCCGTCGTAGCGGACCACCACCTGATCACCGCGCCCGAAGCGGGGCGCCGACCCCTGGCGGCAGCGCAGGGTGAGCCCACCCTCCAGCCGGAGCACGTACACCGTGTCGTGCCCGTAGAACTCGACCAGCTCCACCCGGGCGAGCGACCGCGCCGCCTCCCCCTCGTCCCCCGGGTCGACCCGCAGCTCCTCCGGGCGGACCAGGACGTCGACCGGACCCGACGCCGCCTCGCGCAGCGGCACGGGCCCGAAGGAGGTCTCGGCCCGCGAACCCCTCGCCTGACCGGGAACCAGGTTGGCCTCACCGACGAACCCGGCCACCCACCGGGTGGCCGGCGCCCGGTAGAGGTCCGCCGGGGTCGCCTGCTGCACGATCACCCCGCCGTACATGACCGCCACCTCGTCGCCGAGCACGAAGGCCTCCTCCTGGTCGTGGGTGACGAACACCGTCGTGATGCCCAGCTCGACCAGTAGGTGATGGACCTCCGTGCGGACCTGGACCCGAAGCGCGGTGTCCAGGTTGGAGAACGGTTCGTCGAGCAGCAGCACCTGCGGCTCGGGCGCGATGGCGCGGGCCAGTGCCACCCGCTGCTGCTGCCCTCCCGAGAGGGTGCCGGGCTGGCGGTCCCCCAATCCGCCGAGGCCCACCATCTCCAGCGCGGCGGCGACCCGCTGGTCGCGCTCGCGCCTGGGGCCGCGGGGCAGCCCGTAGGCCACGTTGCGAGCCACCGACAGGTGCGGGAATAGCGCCCAGTCCTGGAAGACCATGCCGATGCGGCGCCGCTCGGGAGGGACCTGCACCCCCGGGCCGGTCAACACCTGATCGCCCACCCGGACCGTCCCGGCGTCGGCGGTCTCCAACCCGGCGATGATCCGCAGCAGGGTGGTCTTGCCGCACCCGCTCGGCCCGAGCAGGGCCACCATGCGGCCCGGCTGAACCTCGAGGGACGCGCCGCGCAACACCGGTGTCGAGCCGAACGACTTGTCCACGCCGGCGACCGCCACGGGTTGGGCGCCGAGTGGTCGGGTGGTGACCGCCGGAGAGCTCACGGTCGCGGCCTCACTCCCTACTCCCTCAGTGCGGAAGGCAGGTCGCGATGGTGCACGAGCGCCAGACGCTTGGTGGCCCGGGTGAGCGCGACGTACAACGCCCGCGGACCTTGCGCCTCCTCGTCCACGATCGCGGCGGGCTCCACCACCACGGTGGCGTCGAGCTCGAGACCCTTGACCAGGCTCACCGGCACCACCGTGATCTGCTGGTCGAACCCGTGCCGGGTGGCGCGACCGTGCTCCAGGCCGGCCGCGTCGAGGGCGTCGCTCACCTGCTCGACCAGTGACGACGGGCAGATCACCGCCACCTGACCGGGATCGACGGCCTCGAGCTCCTCGCGGGTGACGTCGACGACGTCGCCCAGCAGCGAGGCGGGCGAGCCCGATCGGATGATGCGCGGTGGGGAGCCGTCCTCGCGGATGGACCGGGGTGGCTGCAGGTCGGGCGCGGCCTCGCGCAGCACCCGCGCCGCGAGGGCCATGTTCGGCGCGGGCAGCCGGTACCCGAGCGTGAGCTCGGCCCGGCGGGCCGGACGCTTGGCCGGCAGGTGCTCGAGGACCTCGTCCCAGCTGGCGTGCGCCCACTGCCCGGTGGCCTGCGCGATGTCGCCCACGATGGTCATCGAGCCGTTCAACGAACGCCGCGACAGCATGCGCAATTGCATCGGCGAGAGGTCCTGCGCCTCGTCGACGACGATGTGGCCGTAGGTGCGGATGTCGTCGTCGGCGGGCGCCTCACCGGCCCGCTTCCGACGGGGGCGGGGGCCGAGCAGCTCACGGGCCTCGTCGAGCAACGGCGCGTCGTCGTGGGTGAACACGACGTGCTCCACCCGATCGGAGCGCTCGCGGTGCAGCGCGTCGATCTCCTCGTCGGTGAGCAGGCCCCGGCCGGCGCTGCGCAGCAGGGCCTTCGACCCGAACAGGTCGTGGAGCAACTGGGGAGGGGTGAGCACCGGCCACATCCACTCCAGGGCCTCCCGGACCCGCGGCTCCTGGCGCACGCGCTCGCGGACCTCGGCGACAGGCACGTTGCCCCGGCCGCTGGCCGCCAGCGCCGCGAAGACCTCGCCCTCCACGAACCGGCGCGCCGGGTTGTGGCGCCGGTAGCGGCGGCGGGCCTCGTCGACGATCCGGCGGCTGGTCGCCCGGTCGAGCACCAGGCGCTGCACGCCGTAGGGCACCACCAGGTCGTCGCGCAAGGGTCGCTCCCGATCGCGGATGGCGCGCGCCAGCAGCGTGGCTGCCCGCAGGTCGCCCTTGACCCGGGCGGCCACACCGGTGTCGTAGGCGTTGATGCGCACGTCGGGCACCAGATCGGCGAGCACCGCCAGCTCGACCCCGGCCTCACCGAGCGAGGGCAGGACCTGCTCGATGTAGCCGAGGAACAGGCGGTTGGGCCCGATCACGAGCACCCCCTGGCCCTCCAGCGGGAAGCGGTAGGTGTACAGGAGGTAGGCGGCCCGGTGCAGCGCCACCACCGTCTTGCCCGTGCCAGGGCCGCCCTGCACCACCAGCACCCCCGGCATCTCGGCCCGGATCACCTCGTCCTGCTCGCCCTGGATGGTGGCCACGATGTCGGCGAGACGCCCGGTGCGGGCGGTCTCGAGCGCCGAGATGAGCGCGCCGTAGCCGCTGATCCGGGCCTCACCTTCGCCCGGGGCCTCGGCCAGGCCCAGCGCGTCGAGCGCGTCACCGAACAGCTCGTCCTCGATGCCGAGCAGCTTGCGGCCCCGGGTGGCGAAGTGCCGCCTGCGCCGCAACCCCATCGGCTCCCGGCCGGTAGCCCGGTAGAAGGGCTCCGCCACGGGGGCCCGCCAGTCGACGATGACCGGCTCCTGGTCGGCGTCGGCCACCGCGATGCGACCGATGTGGTAGGTGCCCGAGTCGCCGTTGCGGGCCCCGGGCTCGAAGTCGATGCGGCCGAAGCACAGCGCGGCCTCGCCCAGATCCAGCTGCGCGAGCCGGTGGACCATGGTGTCCCAGATCACGTCGCGCTCGAAGCGGGCCTGCTCGGTGCCCCCGCGGCCCACCTCGACCATGGTCGTCATCCGGGATGCTGCCTGGCGGGTGGCTTCGAGGCACTCGTACGCGTGGTCGATGTACGCCTGCTCAGCCTCGAGATCGGGATGAACGGTCATCTGGCTCCTGGACGGAGACGAGCCGGGACAGGGGAATCTCCAATCCTACCCGTGGCGCTCTCTTAGCGGCGCTGATCGGGCGGCCCGTGCCCGTCGGACGGGCGGTGCGCGTGCGGGTGCTCGGTGGCCACGAGGTCCACGCCGAGGCGCTGCAGGCCGACGCCGAAGGTCTCGAGGAGCCGGTCGGCGTCGAGGACCTCCGCGGGCGGGCCGGCGGCCACCACCCGGCCGGCGAGCAGCAGCACCCGATCGGCGCGGGCGGCCTCGGCGACCTCGTGGGTGGCCACGACAACCGCCGCCCCTCGCCCCAGCTCCTCGTCGAGTGCCTGGTCGTACGCTCGGCGGCCCGCCGCGTCGACACCTGCCGTGGGCTCGTCGAGAACCAGCAGGTCGGCCCGGCGGGCGAGCACCTGGGCCAGGTAGGTGCGCTGCTGCTGTCCGCCCGAGAGATCACGGAGGGGCCGGCCGGCCAGAGCGGTGATCCCCATCCGGTCGAGCGCCTCGTCCACCAGGTCCTCGTCGGTACGTCCCATCCGGCCGAGCAGGCCGTGGTTCGCGAACCGGCCCATGCGCACCACGTCCCGCGCCCGCAGGGGCAGGACGAACGCGTTCGGGTGGAACTGGCTGAGGTACGCGAGGCGCGCTGGCTGCTGTCCCGGCAGTGCACCCAGCACACTGAGCCGGCCGGCGAGCGGTTCGATCAAGCCCACGAGGGTCTTGAGCAGGGTCGACTTGCCGGAGCCGTTCGTGCCCACGAGTGCCAGCAGCTCGCCAGGGGCGACCCGCAGGTCGAGCCCCTCGATGACCGGGGTGGTCCCGTAACCGATGGTGAGCCCGTGGGCCTCGACTGCCGGGGGGGCCGGGTCGGCGGTCATGATCCGCCTGCCGCCACGGTCCTCGCCGGCCGGGCGCTCGGGCGGGCCGGCCACGCCCGTCTCACGCCGGTGGCGGCGAGCACCGCGAAGAAGGTGCCGACCGCGCACAGCACCACCGCGGCCCCGCCGGCGACGTCCCAGTGGTAGCTCACCAGCAGCCCCGCGTACACCGAGCCGACCCCGATCGCGGTGGCCCACGCCACCATCGGCCCGACGCGATGCGCGAGCAGCGCCCCGGTCCCGGCCGGCGCGAGCAGCATGCCGAACACCAGCAGGGTGCCCACGGTCTGGAACGACACCACCACCGTCACCGCGATGAGCCCCAGCATCACGTGGTGGTACCGGCTGGCCCGGAACCCGGAGACCTCGGCCTGGTCGGGGTCGAAGCTGAGCAGCAGGAAAGGACGAGCGCACACCAGCGCCACCACCACGACCGCCGCGGTGGCGGCCGCCTGCACCCACAGGTCGGCGACCGCCACCCCGAAGACCTCCCCGAAGAGGATGTTCACGATGTCCCCGGTGAAGGTCCGGCTGCGCGACACCATCACCACCCCCAGGGCGAGCATGCCGACGAACAGCAGCCCGATCGCGGTGTCCGACGAGAGGCGTGAGTGCCGGGTCACCACGCTGACCCCGGCGATCATGGCGATGGCGCCCGCGAGCGCCCCGATGAGGCCCGGCCATCCGAGCAGCAGGGCGGCAGCCACCCCGGGAAGCACGCCGTGGGCCAAGGCGTCACCGATGAACGCCAGCCCTCGCAGCACGACGAAGGTGCCGACCACCGCGCAGGCCACGGCCACCAGCACCCCGGCCAGCAACGCGCGCTGCATGAACTCGTTGCTGGTGAACGGATCGACGAACCAGCTCACGGTTCGCCCGCCCCATCAGTGAGACCGGAGGCCACCCGGTGGGCGATCTCGCGCATCATCGCGACGTAGGAACCGTCCGGCGGCAAGGTGTGCGTGGGCAGCTCCACCAGCTTCGCGCCGGTCTCGGCGGCCACGGCCCGGGCGACGTCCGGTGGGGTGCCGACCTCGGTGAACACCGCCCGGACCCCGAGCCGCCGGATGAGCTCGGTGAGCTGGGCGAGACCCGCGGCGGTGGGTGCCGCCTGCGTGCCACCGGAGGGGATCACCGCCCCCACGAGCTCGAAGCCGTACCGGCGGGCGAAGTACCCCATCGACTCGTGTCCGGTGACCAGGAGTCGCTGGTCCGGCGGCACCACCTCGAGGATCGTTCGGATCTCGGCATCGAGCTCGTCGAGTTGCTGCTCGATCACACCGGCCCGGGCGGCGACGTCGAGACCGAGGTCGGATCGCAACGTCTCGGCCAGGGCGGCCACGACCTGCTTCATCGCCAGCGGGTCCAACCAGAAGTGCGGGTCGGGGGCCCCGGCGACGTGGTCGCCGTCCCCCCCGGTCCCGGAGGCGATCTCCCCCTCGCCGAAGCGGCGCAGCTCGACGTGGTCGGTGGCCCGGAACACGTCGACGCCCCGAGACTCGGCCGCGGCCACCGCATCGTCGAGACCCTCTTCCAAGCCCAACCCGTTGAGCACGATGAGGCCGGCCGAACCGAGGCGAGCGGCGTCACGGGCCGAGGGCCGGTAGTCGTGCGGGTCGGTGCCCGGCCCCATCAGCACCACCACGTCGGCCTGATCGCCGACGAGCTCGGAGACCACGGCCCCGAGCACGGGATGGCTCACGACCACCTGGGGCCGGTCGCCGGCGGCGGAACCCTGATCGCCACCGCCCGAGCCGCAGCCCGCGACCAAGGCGAGGAGGCCGATCGCGCCGGCCAGGATCGCCGCCAGCCGCCACCGGGGCGACATCGCGAGCGTCGTGTCGGCTGAGCGTGGGCGCATCCTGGGCTCCTCGTCGATGGCGTACCGGGCCATGGAGTAGGGATCAAGAACGATTCTCACTCTACTGAGAACTGTTCTCAGATGTCGACCGACATCACCTGGGCAGGGTCCGGGCAGCATCCCGGTAGCGCCTCAACCTCGCCACACCATCGTTCTGGCAGGCCGAACGCGTGCCCTGGCACGCGTTCGGCCTGCCAGGTCGGTTCGGTGGCGAGCCAGTGCGGTGGGGAGCCCGTGCGGTGGGCCGTTCAGGGACCCGGGTCCTCGCCGATCTCGCGCAACCCGTCACGGATCGCCACCCGCAGCCGGCGGGCGATCTCCGGGCTGAGGTGACCGACCAGCCCCTCGCCGGGCCGGCCCACCTCCTCGACCGTCAGCACGATGCGCGGCTGGGCATCGTCGTAGTCGTCGCTGACGGCCACCGCCCAGGAGATCGGCGTGAGCTCGTCTTCCTCGAAGCGCGGCGGGTAGTCACGAGGATCGAAGGGGTAGTCGTCGATGGATCGGCGCATCGCACCAGTCAAGCCCGGACCGGCGGGTTCGGGAGCGGGCACGCCCGGGCGTTACCGTGGCGACCGTGCCCCTCGCACACCTGCAGGACTCACCATTCCTCGCCGCCTGCCGAGGCGAAGCCCACGACCGGGTCCCGGTGTGGTTCATGCGCCAAGCGGGTCGATCGCTGCCCGAATACCGGGCGATCCGCGGGACCGGGAGCATCCTGGAGGCCATCCGCGACCCCGGTCTGGCCGCGGAGATCACCCTGCAGCCGGTACGCCGCCACGGTGTCGACGCGGCCATCCTCTACTCGGACATCGTCGTACCGGTCGCTGCGGTGGGCTTCGGCGTCGACGTCGCCCCGGGCACCGGCCCGGTGGTCGCCGCCCCGTTCCGCAGCGAGCGTGACCTCGCCCGGCTCCGGCCCCTCGAGCCCGAGACCGACACCCCGTACGTGCTCGAGACCGTCCGCCTGCTGGCCAAGGAGCTCACCGTTCCCCTGATCGGGTTCGCCGGCGCGCCCTTCACCGTCGCCAGCTACCTCATCGAAGGGCGCCCGTCGCGCACCTACGCCCGCACCAAGTCGCTGATGCACAGCGAGCCCGGCTTGTGGGGTGCGCTGCTCGACCGCCTCGCCGACCTGGCCGTCGCCTCGCTACGGTCGCAGGTCGAAGCGGGGGCTTCCGCGGTGCAGGTGTTCGACAGCTGGGCCGGCGCGCTGTCTCCCCCCGACTACGAGCGCTTCGTGCTGCCCCACAGTCGCCGGGTGTTCGATGGCATCGCCGACCTCGGGGTGCCCCGCATCCACTTCGGTGTGGGCACCGGCGAGCTGCTCGACCTGCTCGCGTCCGCCGGCGCGGACGTGGTGGGCGTGGACTGGCGGGTGCCGCTCGATCGGGCCCGGCAGCGGGTCCCGACAGGCACGGCGCTGCAGGGGAACCTCGATCCGGCCATCTGCCTCGCACCGTGGGACGTGGTCGCGGAGGCAGCCCGCGACGTGCTGCGTCGCAACGCAGGGCACCCAGGGCACATCTTCAACCTCGGCCACGGCGTACTCCCCGAGACCCATCCCGACACGCTCACCCGCCTGGTCGAGCTGGTACACGACGAGGGCCGCGTCGCCCCCGGGGGCGGGGGTCGACCGTGAGCGGGCACGGCCCGCTGGGCGTGCTGGTCATGGCCTACGGGACCCCGAAGGACCCGGGTGAGATCGCCGGCTACTACACCCACATCCGCCGTGGCCGTCCCCCCACCGACGAGGAGCTGGCCGAGCTCACGGCTCGCTACGAAGCCATCGGGGGCGTGTCCCCCCTGGCCGAGCGCACCGAGGCCCAGCGGGCCGCGATCGCCGCGGCACTCGAGGCCCGCACCGGTCGAGCCATCCCGACCGTGCTCGGGCAGAAGCACGCGCCGCCCTTCGTGGAGGACGGGGTGCGTGCACTCGCCGCCTCCGGCGCGGCTCGGGTCGTCGGTCTGGTGCTCGCGCCCCACTACTCCCGGGCGAGCGTCGGTGCGTATCACGAGCGGGCCGGGGCGGCGGCCCGGTCCGCCGGGGTGGAGTACCTGCCGATCGACTCGTGGCACCTGCTGCCGGCGCTGGTGGACTTCCTGGCGGACGCGATCCTCGACGCCCGCCGGGGGCTTCCGGATCGGCACAAAGTGCTGTTCAGCGCGCACTCGCTCCCGGAGCGGGCGCTCGAGGGCGACCCGTACCCCGAGCAGCTCTACGAGACGGCGAGCGCGGTGGCGGCACGCGTCGGCCTGCTGCCGTGGCCCGACTGGGCTCTGTGCTGGCAGAGCGCCGGCCGTACCCCTGAGCGCTGGCGAGGCCCCGACCTGTCGGAGGTCATCCGAGAGCTCGGCGCCACCGGCCGGGCCGAGGGGGTGCTCGTGTGCCCGCAGGGGTTCACCGCGGACCACCTCGAGGTGCTCTACGACCTCGACATCGAGGCTCGCCGGGCGGCCGAGAACGCCGGGTTGGCGTTCGCCCGCACCCGGTCGGTCAACGCCGACCCGGCCGTGATGGGCGGGCTGGCCGAGCTCGCCCTGGCACGCGCCGGGTGCGGCGGGAAGGCGTGAGGTGGCGAGCGGCATGGCGTCGGTGGTGATCGTCGGCGGTGGGATCAGCGGGCTCGCGGCCGCCTTCGAGCTGGCTCGCCACCGCGACGTCGAGATCACGGTGGTCGAAGCCGACTCGCGGCTCGGGGGAAAGATCTGGACCACCCCTTTCGCCGGCCGGCCCGTGGACTGCGCCGCTGACGCCTTCCTCGCCCGGGTGCCCGAGGCGATCGAACTGTGCGGGGAGCTCGGGCTACGGGAGCAGCTCGTGACCCCGGCCACGAGCCGGGCGTTCGTCTACTGCGACGGCGCCCTACGGGCCTTCCCGGAACGCACGGTGCTCGGGGTGCCGACCGATCTCGACACCCTCGCGGCCTCGGGCCTCGTCTCCGAGGAGGGTGTCGCTCGGGCGGCCGAGGACCTGACCATGCCCGGCGAACCGTGGCGAGGCGACGAGTCGGTCGGGGCGCTGGTGCGCCGGCGGCTTGGTGACGAGGTGTTCGAGCGGCTGGTGGCGCCGCTGCTGAGTGGGGTGAACGCGGGTGACGCGGATGAGCTCAGCGTGGAGGCCGGGGCGCCGCAATTCGCCGAGGCGGTCCGCGACCAGCCGAGCCTCATCGCTGGCCTGCGCGAGCAGCTCGCGCACACCCGACCCGATCCCGGCACGCCGGTCTTCTACGGGTTGTCCACCGGCACCCAGGCGCTCACCGACGCGCTGGCCCGCGAGCTCGGCAGGCGCGGCGCTCGGATCGTGACCGGGGCGCGGGCGATCGCCGTGGATCGGCACCGCGCTCAGGCCACCTCGCGCTTCGCGGTCCGCGTCGCGTCGGCCGACCCGATCGAGGCCGACGCGGTGGTGCTGGCCACCCCTGACTTCGTGACCGCGGAGCTGCTCGGCGGCATCGCCCCCGGGGTGGCGGCCGAGCTCAGCGAGGTGCCGTACGCGTCGGTGGTGATGGTCACCCTGGCGGTGCCGCGACTGGCGATCGGGCGTCCCCTCGATGGCAGCGGCTTCCTGGTGCCCCGGGCGGAAGGCCTGCTCCTCACCGGGTGCTCGTGGGCGTCGAGCAAGTGGGCCCACCTCGACGACGCGGAGGTGGCCGTGCTGCGTGCCTCCGCCGGCCGCTTCGACGACCGTCGGGCGCTCGAGCTCGACGACGCCGATCTGGTGGGGGCGCTGGTCGCCGACCTGGCGACGACGATGGCGCTCGATCCCTCGGTCTCGCCGGTGGCCACCCGGGTGTCTCGCTGGCCGAGCTCGCTACCGCAGTTCCACCCCGGCCATCTCGAACGGGTCGCTCGGTGGCGGGCCGAACTGGACACGGAATGTGCTGGTCTCACCGCGCTGGGTGCTGGTTGGGACGGGTTGGGCATTCCGGCCTGCATTCGCCAGGCCCGGGCCGCAGCTGAGCGGACCCGACGCCATCTGGACCTGCTGACGTCCTGACCAGCGCGGCGTCGTTGCGTGACCGCACGGGTTCTGCAAAGATTCCGTAACAATGCGACCTGGACGACCTGCCACCGGCCGCCGTTCTGCTCGGTACCGCAGCCCGCTCGCTCTCGCCGGCGTGATCCTCGCGCTCGTCGTGGGCGCGATCGTCGCCCCGGGTTCCGCCAGTGCCGACCAGCTCGCCGACAAGCGGGCGGAAGCCCAGCGGGTCGCGGCGAAGCTCGACGCGCTCGAAGCGCGGGTGATGCAGCTCGACGAAGCAGCCGAACGGGCCAAGGGCGAGCTCGCCGCGGCCGAAGCAGCCGTCGCCGACGCCCAGCGCCGTGCCGACGAGGCCAACGCCGAGCTCGAGCAGCGCCGGAGTGAGCTGCGAGCCTTCGCGGTGGAGGCCTACGTGTCCGGCAACGATGGCCCGGCCGTGGACGCGCTCCTGGCGAGCACGACCGACGAGGCCCCCAAGGTGCGGGGCTACCTCGAGATCACCACCGGCAGCCGTCAGGACCTCGTCGACCAGCTGCAGGCCACCAGGAAGAGGGCCGAGGACGAGGGCCGTCAGCTCAGCGAGGCGCAGCAGGCGCTCGCCGACCGTCACGCTCAGCTCCAAGCCTCCCTCGACGAGGCGCAAGCGGCGGTGGACGAGCAGGCCGCCATCAAGTCGAAGCTCGACGGCGAGATCGCCCAGCTCGTGCGGGAGGAGCAGGAGCGCAAGGCTGCCGAGGCTCGCCAGCGGGCCGAGGAGCAGGCCCGCCAGCAGGCCGCCCAGCGGTCGGCGGGCACTCGGGCGTCGCAGCCTTCGCCAGCCGGTGGTCCGCCACCGCGGACCGCGCCGACCGCGCCCGGCCCGGCGATCGACGACAGCCCGCCTCCGGCCGTGGGCTCGGGTGCCGCCGCCGCGGTCGCGGCGGGCATGAGCAAGATCGGGGCGCCGTACGTGTGGGCCGCGGCGGGACCGAACGCCTTCGACTGCTCCGGCTTCACCATGTGGGCGTGGGCCCAGGGGGGCAAGAGCCTTCCCCACTACTCGGGCGCGCAGTACGCGATGAGCCGGCGCATCTCCCAGGCCG
The DNA here is from genome assembly GCF_036846205.1 of Rhabdothermincola sp. Classification (NCBI taxonomy): domain Bacteria; kingdom Bacillati; phylum Actinomycetota; class Acidimicrobiia; order Acidimicrobiales; family Iamiaceae; genus Rhabdothermincola; species Rhabdothermincola sp. Next base: position 26,700 of record NZ_DAIUCK010000041.1, read on the forward strand.
AAGCCCAGCCAGGGGACCTCGTGTTCTTCTGGGGTCCCGGCGAGAGCGGCGACCCCGGCCACGTCGGCCTCTACATCGGTGGTGGCCAGATGGTGCACGCTCCCGGGCGAGGCAAGTTCGTGCGGGTCGACAGCGTCGGGTACTGGTCCGGCGCCCGCGTGGCCTTCGGCCGGGTCTGACCACCGCGTGCCCCGAACCGGCAGCCCGTCGGCTCCTTCCATCCTCGTCGGGCTGCACGGTTACGACGACCACCCGTCACGACTCGAGCGCGCGCTGGCGTCCCTACCCGGAGCGGCAGGGCTCCCCCGGCTGGTGCCCAGCGGTCCGGTGCGCACCCCGGGGGGGTACGGATGGTTCGGCCCCGACCCTGACGGCCCCGCCG
>NZ_DAIUCK010000042.1:0-3203 GCF_036846205.1 Rhabdothermincola sp.
AGGTGGCGCGCCGGTTGCTTGCAGAAGTCCGGCCGAACGACACCGTGGCCCGGATCGGCGGCGACGAGTTCGTGGTCGCGTGTGGGGACTTCGTGGACGACGAGCAGGTGCTGCACCTCGCGGATCGCCTCAGTGACGGACTCAACCGTCCCGCCATCATCGCCGGTCGGGTGGTGGACATCTCTGGGAGCATCGGCGTGGCCATCACCCGGAGTCCGGCGCACGATCCTTCGAACCTCCTGCGCGCCGCTGACCTGGCCATGTATCGAGCGAAGAGCAGCGGCCGCCGCCGCGTCGGCCTCTTCGACGAGCAGCTTGCGCATCTGGCCATCGACCGGCTCGAGGTGGAAGCCGACCTGCAGGACGCTCTGCGCGACGAACGGCTCGTCCTGCACTACCAGCCCATCGTCGACCTGCGCAACGACGAGGTCGTGGCCGTGGAGGCTCTCTTGCGTTATCTGCGCCCCGGTGGTGAGCTCGTCGAACCCGGCTCGTTCCTCCACGTGGCCGAGGAGAGCGGGCTCATCGTCCCCATCGGTCGTTGGGTGATGCGTGAGGCCTGCCGCCAGGCGGCACGGTGGCAGGAGGAGCTGAACCGTCCGCCGCAGGTGTCGATCAACCTGTCGGGGCGGCAGATCGCCGACCCGGACTTCCGTGACACGATGCTCGAGGCCCTCGAGGAGACCGGCGTCGATCCGAGTCTGCTCTGCCTCGAGGTGACCGAGACGGTGTTCGTCGACGCGCCCCGCTCGCTCATCGCGACGATCGACGTCTTGAAATCACGGGGTTTGACCCTCGCGATCGACGACTTCGGAACCGGCTACTCGAGCCTCACCTATCTGAAGCGACTCCCCGTCGATCGAATCAAGATCGACCGCTCCTTCACCGCGGGGCTGGCCGAAGACGCCGAGGATCGAGCGATCGTCGCCGCGGTCACCGGCCTCGGGCGTCAGCTTGATCTCAGCGTGGTCGCCGAAGGCGTGGAGAGCACTGAGCAGTTGGAGCTGTTGCGCGGGCTCGGCTGCGACCTCGCCCAGGGGTTCCTGTTCGCCTCCGCCGTCCCACCCGACGCCCTCGCGGCGATCCTGCGTTGATCGACGGTCTCACGGGCCGGGGCTGCAGCCTTCCACCACGAGGGTGCCCACCCCGATGCCTTCGAAGGCTCCGGTGATCCGAAGCGGTGGACCGCTCTCCACGACGGCGTCGGCGGCATGCAGCACCTTCGGCGGATCGCCACCGAGATTGGCACCCATCGAGCCGGTGCCGTCACCCAGCGACGCCTCCGCGCTGACCGCGATGGCGACCTGATCGGCGCGTGTGCCCCGACCCGAGATCAGCAACGTGCCGGTGCCGTCACCCCCGGTCGATTCGCAGGCCACGGCGAAGGTGAAGGTCTCGCCCGCCAACTCGAGCCGGGCTGGACCTCCGCCGGTGAAGTTGGTCGCGGTGGGCGGGCCCGCCTGTTGCTCGCCGGCCCTACATCCGGCGAGCAACAGGACTGCACCCATCACACACCGTGCGCTACGGCCGCCCGGCGTCACGCTCGACGCCGGCGCCCGGCCAACACCAGCACCAGCCCGCATCCGACGAGCAGCACGCCGGCGCCGACGCCCCGAGCGAGGTCGAGACCGGTGCGCGGCAGGGTCGCCGCCTGCACCGCCGGTCGTGCCTGCGTCACGCCCGCCACCGCGACGACCGGGGTGGTGACATCGTCACGGTTGTTCGACGGGATCTGGTCCGGCTCATCGGCACGAACCTCGGCCACGTTGGTCACCGACGGTTGAGCACCAGAGCCGACGAGGACCGTGAGCGCGACCTCCACGGTGGTGCCGGCGCCCATCGAGGGCACGGTGCAGGTGATGGTGGTCGTGCCGCCGCAGCTCCAGCCACTCGGCGGCTGGACGGACACCAAGGTCAAACCGGCCGGAAGTTGGTCGGTCACCACCACGTTCGTCGCGGTGGACGGTCCGTTGTTCGTGACTCGCAGCGTGTAGGTCGCCTGCTCGCCGACCGTGAAGGTCGTCGCAGGCGTCTCCTTCACGATGGCCAGATCCGCGACCGGGGTGACCGGGGTCTGCTCGTCGTCATCGTCAGACGCTGGAGTGCCGTCGTCATCCACGACCGAAGCCACCACCGTGTCGGTGACGACCTCACCACCCGAGCCTTCGACCCGCACCGTGAACTCGCAGGTGTAGATCTCGTCAGGACCGATGCTCACACCCGCTTCGCACGTGGTGGCGAGTACCGGACCGGTAGCGGGTGCCGTCACGCTGAAGGGCGTGCCTCCGTCGATCGAGTCGGTGATGGCCGTGACCGTCACCGACTCGAACGAGGTGTTGTGGATCGACACGGTGTAGGTGACTTCACCACCCGGTGCCGCCACGGTCGCGCCGCCGTCGTCCTTGGTGACCTCGATCGTCGGTGGCACATCGGTGATGATGACCGAGGCATCGTCCTCGCCGCTGGCCGTCGTGCCGTCATCATCGATGACGGTTGCTCGCACCACGTCGGTGACGACGTCCTCAGCATTGCCCGACACGACCAGGGTGAACTCGCAGGAGTACGTGGATCCTGGTGCGATCGAGGCGCCGATCTTGCAGGTCGTCGCCGTGATCGGTGCCGACACCACCGTGACGTCGAACGGAGCGCCGTCATCGATCGAATCGGTGATGGCCGTGACCGTCACCGGCTCGGACGACGTGTTCTGGATCGACACGGTGAAGGTCACCGGCGCCCCTGGCTCCGGCACCGATGTCGGGTCAGCGGACTTGGTCACCGAGATCGTCGGCGCGACGTCATCGACCCGCACCACGGCGGTATCCGTGTCGGAGAGGTGCTCGCCCGACCTGCTCGATCCGCTGGCGGTGGCCACGTTCATCACGGTGCCCGGTTCGAAGCTCGTGAGCTCCGACTGCCCGGTCGCGGTGCCGCCAGCCGCCAGATCGTCCGCCTGGCCGTCACCGTCCTGATCGGACAGACCCGACAGGGTCACCGCGAAGTCGTCGCCGAGGATCAGCGGGGTGCCGTTGTCGTCGACCAACGACACGTTCAACAGCGGCGCGCTGCCCGGGTTGGTGACCACGTAGCAGTAGCGGACCTTCTGGCCCTCCTCCACCACGAGCGTGACGCCGTCGACTCCGGGGCAGGGCTGACCCTCACGCACGGCCGTCTTCACCACGTTCACCGCCGGCCTGGTCACCATC
>NZ_DAIUCK010000042.1:3303-25613 GCF_036846205.1 Rhabdothermincola sp.
CCACCACCGTCAACGTCACCCCGTCCACACCCGGACAGGCCTGACCCTCACGCACGGCCGTCTTCACCACGTTCACCGCCGGCCTGGTCACCATCACCACCGCATCATCGGTGTCGGTGAACTGCTGGCCAGCCGCACTCGAGCCCGAAGCCGTGGCGATGTTCGTGATGGTTCCCACTGCGTTGAACACCTTCAGCGCCGACTGCCCGGTCGCGGTACCACCAGCCGCCAGATCATCGGCCTGGCTGTCACCGTCCTGATCCGACAGACCCGACAACGTCACCGTGAAGTCATCCCCCGGACTCCCCGGCGTCCCGTTGTCATCCACCAACGACACGTTCAACAACGGCGCGTTCCCCGGATTGGTGACCACATAGCAGTAGCGAACCGACTGCCCCGCCACCACCGTCAACGTCACCCCGTCCACACCCGGACAGGCCTGACCCTCACGCACAGCTGTCTTCACGATCTCGAGGCCCGGGACCATGACGACTGGAGTCGTGTCGGTCGAGGAGTTGTCCGCGGGGTTGGTGTCCGGCCCAGCCGAGTCGTCGTAGCCGATGACCGCGGTGTTGCTGATCTGCGTCGTACCGAACGGGAGGGGATCGTTCACCGTCACCGTGAACGTCGTCATGAGGCCCGATGCTCCCGCCGCGACGGTACCGACTGACCGGGTACAGGTCGTTCCAGCCGGGAACGAGCCGCTCTGCAGGCCGTTGCACACCCAACCGTCGTTCTTGCCGTCGGCCGGCCCCGTACCGAGGTCCACCGTGGCGTTCGCCGGGACGGTCTCGGTGATCACCGTGTTGGGTGCGGCGACGTTGCCCTTGTTCCCGTAGGTGAGCGAGTAGGTCACGGTGCCACCAGGAGCGGTGGACACACCGCCGTCGCTCTTGACGATGCCGAGGTCGACGGAGCGCTTCCGGTTCTTGAAGGTACAGCTGATGATGTCGGTGGGCCCGAGGTCGAAGCGAACACCGTTGGTCACCGCGGTCAGCGTCGGATTGCGCCCGTTGCTGTTCGTGCACACCAGGTCGCCAGCGAGGAACTCGAAACCAGGTTTCGCCCCCAGGTTCTCTGTCAGGGTCACCTGCTCGGTCGTGAAGGAGCTGAGATCGAAGTTGACCTGGCCGTTCGCATCGGTCGTCTTGGTCTGGTCGGGGATCTTCGAGTTGGTCGGATCGAGGGTGAACGCCCATCCAGAGGCAGGTGCGAACACACCAGTGCCGGGATCCGCCAGCTTCAGGACGCTGACACTCCCGCCGCACAGCGCGGTGGCCAGCTGGCGCAGCGTCGTCTTGAGGTTGTCGAAGTCGGTGAGCGCGTAGCCAGCGGTGGTGATGTTCCCGCCAGTGAACGCGGTGTCGTTCGCGATCAGCGCCAGCGTCGTCGCATCGATGCTGGCCCCGATGCCCACCCCGAAGATCCTCGTTCCGAGGCCCTTCACCAGATTCGCGGTTCGGATCCCGCCGTCCACATCGTCATTGTTCGTCGTCCCACCGGTACTCGAGTCGTCGATGTGTACGGTCGGCTTGCCGTCGGTCAGCACGAACAACAGATCAGGAGCCCGATTGCCGGGCAGTGTGCTCGCGTCGTGCACGGCCGCGAAGCCTGCTTCCCAGTTGGTCGCCACGTTCGACACGATCGGGATCGAATCGATGGTCGCCTTCAGCGCAGCCACGCCCGCCGGACCAGTGGGGCCACCCACCTCGGTGAGCTGCCGAGCCGGGTGCTGTGCGGTGCCGGTCGCACTCGAGTCGTTCCCGAAACTCCACACACCGACGGCCGAGGGCGTGCCCGCGAGGCTGTCGACCAGTGCATTCGCCGCCTCACGCATCTCGGTTGCTTTCCCTGCGTCAGCGATGGAACCTGAACGATCGATCAGGAGACCGATGTCGAGCCCACACGACTCCCCGATGCTCGGGTTCGCTGCCGGCAGGTTCCACGCAGGATTCCCGTTCGGCGGCCACGTGCCGCCGTACACGTCGTTCTCACCCGGCGCACCCACCGTGTGCGCAGAGACGGGGTTCTCCCTGGGAAGGAATGCCAGCAGCGAGAGCACCACGCTCACGATGCTCAGCGCCGCACCAACCCGGCGGATCCGCTGCGCACGCGGGGTGATCGTCGCTCGTCCCATGACCGCTCCCTCCAGTTGCCTTCGGTCAGGGGCCGGTTTCGCTCTGGCTCCCCGCAGGTGCAGCGACCACTCTCAGGCCTGCGGATCGACGCCTCCCCCACTCGTTGTGTCCCGAGTTGGATCGTTGGTAACACGCTCCGCGTTCGTCTCGCAATCGCAGACCGAGATTTCCGCCATGAGTCACGACGTCAAGGGCACGAAATGCACACATAGTGATTCCACCGTCACGGAATGTCAGTCAGGCCGATGGAGTTCGCACGCGACACGGGCCGCGCCCGACACGGCGCGGCCCGTGGTGACGTGGTGGTCGGGAATCAGTTCGGCGGCGGTTCCGGAGCGCAACCATTGCTGCTCCACAGGACGTCCGGTTGGTTCCTCGCACCGTGGCTCTTGTCAACCTGGTCGTCGAAATGGCCGTCCTTGAACGACCGGTTCGCCACGGTGATCACCACGTACGGGTTGGTGTTGCTCGCGGTGCCGTGGCAGATCGTGATCCGCTCCGGCGGTGCCCCTCCCGCCACTCCACCACCGGCGAGCGATACCAGCGCGAGCGCTGCTGCCGCGGCAACCCCGTGTCGTGTGCCCATGTTCGCTCCCTTCATCGGGGATCCTGTCACCAGCACCGTACGACGGGTGTCAACACGCACCGCAGTCACTCCTCCGCGCCCACCCAGCTCGCACGATGACACCGCGCCGTCGGGCTGTTCAGCGTTTTTTCCGCGCTCGGCTCGGAGCGACACGCGGGGGTTCGTTCGGCATCTTCGGGTAGACGGGAGGCCACGGCGCATCCATCAACCCGGACGCGAGGTCCCGCTGGTACATCTCCAGCAGCGGCTCGATCGACTGTGGCTCGCTCGCCAGATCCGCCCAGGGATCTCCGAGCTGAGCCACCCGTTCGGGAACGGTGGCGATGGTGAGCTCATCCGGGTCCACCGCCGCGATCTCCTGCCATCGCAGGGGTGTCGACACCTGGGCACCTCGACGAGCGCGCACCGACCACGCTCCAAAGACCGTCTTGTGAGGAGCGTTCTGGTTGAAGTCGACGAACACCCGTCGTCCGCGCTCCTCCTTCCACCATGCGGCGGTCATCGTGTCGGGATGGCGTCGCTCCAGCTCGCGCGCCAGGGCCACGGCGGCGGCCCGCACGTCATACGGCGTCCACCGGGGTTGCAGCCGCACGTAGACGTGCAGGCCCTTCGACCCGGTGGTCTTCGGGTATCCCTTGATGCCCAGCTCGCCGAGCAAGGCCCCGACGTGCAAGGCCGCCTGCCGGACCTCGTCGAATCCGACCCCCGGGGAGGGGTCCAGGTCGATCCGAAGCTCATCCGCGTGTGCAGGGTCGGAGGCGAGCGACGGCCATACGTGGAAGCCGAGGCAGCCCAGATTGACTGCCCACAGGACATGCGCGAGGTCGGCGGCCACCAGCGCTCGTGACCTCGTGCCGTTCGGTGTGGACACGATCGTCGTCCGCAACCACTCCGGGTGATTCGCCGGCACCCGCTTCTGGAAGAAGTGCGAGCCCGTGACACCGTCGGGAAAGCGCTGGAGAAGGACCGGACGCCCTTCCATCGCTCGCATCAGCGGCTCTTCGACCTGCTGGTAGTAGTGGACCAGGTCGAGCTTGGACTCGCCGCGGGCAGGGAAGAAGACCTTGCCGGGGTTGGTGATCTCGACCTCCCGACCCGCAGCGCGCACCATCACCGAATCGCTCGGCCTCTTCACCACGCCCCCAGACGCTACCGGCGGCTGCCTCGACGGAGCTCACGCCGCGATCTCGTACCCCGCACTGCGGACCGCGGCCCGCACCTGTTCAGCATCGATCACCTCATCCGCGAGGATCGTCAGCCGGCCCGTCGCCAGGTCGACGTCGACCTCGCCAACCCCGCGGACCCGAGCTACCTCATCCCGGACCGCGGCAACGCAGTGCTCACAGGTCATACCCTCAACCCGAAACGTCTGGGAAACGGTCATCGGTCGCGGATCCTCCTCGTCCGTCATCGGCAAGATTCACGCTTGCCAATCTATACCCTACCCCCGTATGCTTTCTTGGCACACCTCTTCCCTCTCCTGACCGGCTGGGACGGTGCCCGAGGAGCTGCCGATGCGCACGTCGACCCACGACGCCCGCTCCGGAGCGCCCGACACCAGGCCTGATCCCGGCGACCGCCACCCAACAACCCACACGGAGCACGACCTCCACGCTGGCCACGATCCCAAGGCCTTCGAGCACGCGTTCTGGATCAGCCTCGCGCTCACCGTCCCCGTTGTCTTGTGGGCAGACATGGTGCAGGAGTGGTTCGGCTATACCGCGCCCACCTTCCCCGGTTCCGGCCTGATCCCACCAGTGTTCGGCACTGTGATCTTCATCTACGGCGGCAAGCCGTTCCTCATCGGTGCCTACCGTGAGCTCCGACGCCGTCAGCCCGGCATGATGATGCTGATCTCGATGGCCATCACCGTGGCGTTCGGGGCATCGGTCGCCTCGACGTTCGGCTGGTTCGACCTCGAGTTCTGGTGGGAGCTGGCTGCGCTCATCACCGTCATGCTCCTCGGTCACTGGCAGGAGATGAAGGCCATCGGCCAGGCTCGGGGCGCACTGCATGCACTGGCCGAACTCCTGCCCGACGATGCCGAACGGGTGACCGGAGATGGCCGCGTGGAACACGTAGGCACAGGCGACCTGCGCGTGGGCGACGTCGTGCTCGTTCGCCCCGGGGGGCGAGTGCCCGCCGATGGTGAGGTTCTCGAAGGAACCGCGGAACTCGACGAATCCATGATCACCGGAGAGTCCAAGCCGGTGACCCGATCGCGTGGCGACACCGTTATCGCGGGCACCATCTCCACCGACTCGAGCATCCGGGTGCGAGTCACGGCTGTCGGCGACGACACCGCCCTGGCCGGCATCCAGCGCCTCGTCCTCCAGGCCCAGCAAAGCAAGTCACGCGCCCAGACCCTCGCCGACCGGTTCGCGGCGGCGCTCTTCTACATCGCCACTGGCGCTGGTCTTGCGACCTTCGTAGCCTGGGCGACTCTCGGTCACCCCGACAGCGCGGTGCTGCACGCCGTCACCGTGCTGGTGATCGCCTGCCCGCATGCACTCGGGCTGGCCATCCCTCTCGTGATCAGCCTGTCGACCGCCCTCGCGGCCCGCCACGGCATCCTCGTGAAGGATCGCCTCGCGCTCGAGCGGATGCGCACGGTCGACCTGGTGCTGTTCGACAAGACCGGGACGCTGACCGCTGGCCGGCATGTGGTGACGGGCATGGTCGCCGCGCCGGGCCACAGGGAACGAGAAGTGATCGCGCTCGCCGCTGCGGTCGAGCGTGACTCCGAGCATCCCCTGGCACGCGCCATCGTGGCGGCAGCGCGAGCCCAGGGCGAACCACCGGCGGCGACGGACTTCCGGGCCACCACCGGCCGCGGGGTGCAGGCCCGAGTCAAGGGTGTGGAGATAGCCGTGGGCGGCCCAGCATTGCTCGGTGCACGCGGCCTTGCCGAACCGAGCTGGCTGCGCTCCACCACCGCGGGCTGGCGCGAACGAGGCGCATCGGTGCTGTACGTCCTCTCTGGCAACGACGTCATCGGAGCGCTCTCGCTCGAAGATCAGATCCGCCCCGAGGCCCACCAGGCGGTCAGCGAGCTTCACCGGCTCGGCATCCACGTGGCCATGATCACCGGCGATGCGCGCGAGGTCGCCCACGCCGTCGCCAAGCAGATCGGTATCGACGAGGTCTTCGCGGACGTGCTCCCCGAGGACAAGGACTCGAAGGTCGCCGAGCTCCAGCGGCGCGGCTACCAGGTGGCGATGGTCGGCGACGGCGTCAACGATGCCCCCGCCCTTGCCCGCGCCGACGTCGGCATCGCCATAGGCGCGGGCACCGATGTGGCGATCGAGTCCGCGGGAGTGGTGCTCGCCGCGAGCGACCCGCGGGCTGTGCTCAGCGTGATCCGCCTCTCGCGAGCCTCGTACCGCAAGATGATCGAGAACCTGGCCTGGGCGGCAGGGTACAACGTCGTCACCATCCCACTGGCCGCCGGCACGTTCGTCTGGGCCGGACTGAGTCTCAGCCCCGCGGCCGGTGCCGTCCTGATGAGCGCCTCGACCATCGTCGTCGCACTCAACGCCCAACTCCTGCGTCGCGTCGATCTGATGCCGGTCGATGTCCGGAGGCCGACCAAGGAAGGAGACAGCAGCAGATGATGTACTGGAACGGCGACTGGAGCTGGGGGGCGTGGGTCGCGATGAGCCTGATGATGATCGTCTTCTGGAGCCTCGTGGTCGTTGCGATCGTCGCCGTGGCCCGGACGGTCACGGGGCGAACCGGGCCCACGCCGGAAGAGATCCTGGATGAGCGTCTCGCTCGCGGGGAGTTGTCGGTCGAAGAGTACGAGGAGCGCCGACGCGCGATGCGCGATCAGCGCTGATCGCGCATCGCTCACGGTGCGGCGAAGAGGAGCTGGCGCTGCTGGTGGGTCAGCCCCTCGTGACCTGGATCTTCTTGGGCGGAGGCGGCTCCGGCGTCGGGACGCGGATCTCGAGGATCCCGTCCTTGTAGCTCGCCTTCACATCGGACTCGGTCGCGCCCTCGGGGAGCGGCAAGGTGCGCGAGAACGAGCCACAACGCAGCTCATGGCGCAGATAGCCCTTCTCTTCCACCCGCTCCTCCTCGCGGCGCTCCGCATCGATGTGGAGCATGCTGTCCGAGACCGTCAGCTCCACGTCCCGATCAGGGTCGATGCCCGGCAGCTCGGCACGGATCACCAGATCCCCGTTGTCACGGAACTCGTCCACTCTGATCATCCGCTCTGCAGGAAACTCCGGGCCAGGCAGCATGGGCCACCGCATGGACATCGCTCTCGTCCAGTCTTCGAACATCCGATCCAGCCGGCTCAGCACGTCGACCGGCTTGGGTTCACGCTTGACCAGCTCACCCATCGGTGGTCACCTCCATCAGACACGGGCAGTGGGCGACGGTGTCCCTACCCCGCTCTCAGCCGAAGCAGGACCGGATGAAGGCATTGAGCGCATCCTGATCGACCTTCACCCGGAGCTCCCCTGCCTCGTCGCGGGTCACCTGCAGCGACGGGCAGAAGAACGCCCCACCGGAGGTGAAGAAATGCGGTGACCCCACCACACCCCGCTCCCTGCCTTCAGCGAGATCCGAGTGCACGGACCCGCGGTCACGGTCGTCAATCCGGATCCCGTGCCGGCGCGCAACCTCATCGAGGACGACCGGAGTCGAGATGTCCACGCCCTGTTCGAACAGCAGGTCGCGCAGCTCCAGGCTCACTGCCTCGCCCGTCGCGGCACTCTGGCGGTAGGCCGCAGCCGCGAGGGCGAGGGCCGGCAGGGAGGTGGAGGGGAACTGCTCCGGGATGAAGCCACGGAACAGGTCCGGCGCCACCGCACGGCGGAGGACCTCCACCTCTTCGGCGACGAAGGACGCCTCGAGCGGCTTGCCGTTGACGAGCTCGAGCGGCCAGGCACGCACGACCAAGCCGACATCGTGCCGGCCGAGCTGCTCCCGGATCTCGACGAACCGTCGCAGCCCAACGTGCGTGAAGGGACAGCACACGTCGGCGAACACCTCGACCATCGAAGCGGCCCCGCTCACGCCGCCCTCCGGATCCGCACCAGGCAGTCCAGTGCAGGTCGGTCAACACCCTCGACCGGTCGCTCCACGGTCTCGGCGCGCTCCACGATCAGCTCCCTCCCGCTGCCGACGGTGTCCGAGACCACATCGGCCGGGGTGTAGAGCAACGCCGGATCCTGCGGTCCACCCACTCCCTCGTCGAGGTTCCGGGTGTCGTGCGCGACCACCAGCAGGGTGCCGCCGGGACGCACGGCCTCGACGGCGATCCGGAGTGCCCGGCGCCGTTCGGCCTCGGGGAGCTGCAGGTAGAGCACCGCCACCAGGTCGAAGGTGTCCGCTGGTTGCCAGGCCAGCACGTCGGCCTGCTCCCACCGGACGGTCACCCCCCGATGCGCGGCCAGGCGGCGACCCTTGTCGAGAGCCACCGGGGAGAAGTCGACCGCGGTCACCGTCCAGTCGCGCTCAGCCAACCACACGGCATTGCGCCCCTCCCCGCAGGCCAGATCGAGCGCGTTTCCCGGCTGCAGACCTTCGCACTCGGCGACCAACCACCGGTTCGGCTCGACCGTCCAGATGTAGTCGGTCGCCGCGTAGCGAGCGTCCCAAGCAGCCCGATCCATGCACCCTTTGTAGACGGTCACGCCGGTCGCGAACCACGATCACCGGATCCACACCGCTGACCGCCCCGACACCGATCCGTTCAGGAATCCGCGGGGTGTCCCCGCGGATCCGTGAACAGATCGGGAGAGGTGCCGGCCGGGCTAGGCGAACGGTGTCACCGGGCCGGTCGGTCCCGAGAGCGGGCCGGTGCCGCGAGCGTTGGTGGCGCTGATGCGGAACGTGTAGGTGACCCCGTTGGTGAGACCGGTAATGGTCCGCGTGGTCGTCGACGCGTCGAACGACACCGGGGTCTGGGCCACGTTGCCGATGTAGGGCGTGACCGTATAGCCGGTGATCGGCGAACCGTTGTCGGCCGGAACCGACCAGGTCAGCGTCGCCGCACCGTCGCCCGCCACCCGCTTGACGAAGGTCGGGGCAACCGGAGCGCCCACGATCACGCTCGGGGACGCCGCCGAGAGCGGGCCCGTGCCGTGTGCGTTCACCGCGGCCACCCGGAACCGATAGGTGGTCCCGTTGGTGAGACCGGTGATCGTCCGCGTCGTGGTCGACGCGTCGAACGACACCGGGGTCTGGGCCACGTTGCCGATGTAGGGCGTGACCGTGTAGCCGGTGATCGGCGAGCCGTTGTCGGCCGGGGTGGTCCACGAGATCGTCACCGCGCCGTCACCCGGCACCCGGGGGCCGCTGAAGGCCGGCGCGCTCGGGAGACCGGCAGTGATCGGCTGCCCCGGCGCCGAGGCCGGGCCGATGCCCCGGGCGTTGATCGCCGCCACCCGGAAGGTGTAGGCGGTTCCATTCGTGAGGCCCGTCACCGTCTGGGTGGTCGAGGCGTTGTTGAACACCTGCGGGGTCTGGGCGACGCCGCCGACGTAGGGCGTGATCACATAGCCGGTGATGGGCGAGCCGTTGTCGGCTGGCGCCACCCCGCTGATCGTGACCTGGCCGTCGCCCGACTCACGCTGGGCCCACACGCCCGGCCGATCGGGCGCGCCAACTACCACCGGCGTGCTCATCACGGAGTTCGGTCCCGTACCGGCGCTGCTGATGGCGGCCACCTGGAACTTGTAGAGCTGACCGTTGGTGAGCCCGGTGATGGTCTGGGTGGTGGCGGTGGAGTTGAACGTCAGCGGTGTCTGCGGGGTGCCGTCGGCGAGGCAGTTGGGTGCCACCGGGCACACCCATGGGGTGACCCGGTAGCCGGTGACCGGCGACGAGCCCGGGTTGGCGGGAGGCGACCAACTCAAGGTCACCGAGCCGTCACCGGGTAGAGCCAGCGGGGTTCCCTGCGGTGCGGACGGTGGGGTGGGCGGGGCCACGATCTGGATGTTGGCGAGCGGTCCCGCGCCGGCGTTGCCCGCGCCGTCCCCCGTGCTGGTGCGCGTACCGCCGGAGTTGGTCGTGTCGTCACGTGGGCTGCAGGTGACGTTGGTGGTCACCGCCCCGATGATGCTGCTCCGAGCCCGCGACACGAACGTCTTGTAGTAGGTGAGGTCCACGGCCGCGGTGCTCGGGTTCACGAACCGCACCTTCGGTTGGATCATCGAGCCGATCGGACCGGTCGCCTGGAGCGTCACGTCGATGGCCGGGAGCTGGTAGGAGTAGTCGGCTGTCAGGTCGGTGTCCGTCGCGTTCCCGTACCACAGTCCTGTGCCGGTTCCCTGGTCCGGCGAGGCACCACCCCACAGCCGGATGATTCCCGCCGGCACGTTCGGGTCGGTGCTGCTCGTGTCCACCCTCGGGGTACCGGAGACCAGACCGGAGCCCGTGCCCGCGACGACCGACGCGCTCACGTAGGTGGCGTTGTCGGGGATCTTGTAATCGATGCGAACCTTGTTGATGTAGCGGTTGGTGACTGTCCCGACGGGTGTCGGCGCGTTCTTCGTGATCACCGCCGCCGCCGGCTGCAGGCGGATGGTGAACGTGCTGCCCTGCGGCACCGTGGCCGGCGCGTCGACGCTGATCGAGGTACTGACGACCTGCCCCGCGGTCTGCCCCAGGTTCGTCCCGAAGCAGGCGTCGTTGTAGGTGGTCGTGGTGACGACCGCTCCCGCAGGACCCGACTCGAGCGCCACGCCCGCCATCGCCGCCATCGTCGAGGCGGTCGCCACGGCGATCGCGCGTGCCCGCCACCCGAGTGATCTCCTCATGGAATCCCCCGCTGTTGCTCTCCCGTTGACCGGCGGGCGCGCCATCGACGCAATTGCCACGGGGCGTGCCGCCGCCGTCACCCAACGAGCGTAGAACCTGTTCTAGTCAGCTGCAAGGGACACCAGCGTCTGTCAGTGCTGGATCACGCCTGTGCTCCCGAGCGCCGGTTGTGGCGGGGGGCGAGGGCGTCTGTGGCCGACTCGTCGAGCGCGTGCTCCACCATGGGCCGGAGCGCGGCCTCACCCTCGCTCGGCTGCGATCGCTCGAGGTGGCTCAGCACCTCCGCCTCCTCCGGTGACGCGTCGGGTCCCGAGTGGAGCACGAGGGTGCCCGCGGCGCCGCAGACCGGGCAGGTCAACGGCACGACCGTGACCATGTCCGCCACGTCGGAAGCGCCCTCGAGGCGGAAGATCAGGTCCGCCTCCGCCCGCGCCGCCGCGAACTCCACCCGGCAGGTGAAACAGAGGATCAACCCACCGTCGCGAGCCTGGAACTGGCTGCGGTACCCCGAGGCGTCGAGGTTGTCCATCACGGTGACGAGTGGGGTGTCCGCGGGGTCCTGTCGCATGATCATCCTGCTCCTGGCGGTGGCCGGTGACCGAACGATTCGATCCCTACCCGCGCCCTGAAGTTCCCCAGAACGGACGATCGAGCCGGCGTCGCTCAGGTGACCTCGAGCTCGTGGCGGAGCTGGAGGAGGATGCGCCGCAACACCCGCGACAGGTACGACTGGCTCACCCCCAGCTCGCGCGCAATCTCCTCCTGCGAGCAGTTGTCGAAGAAACGCCGCTGGATGATGAACCGATCACGCTCGTCGAGGGTGTCGAGAAGGTCCGAGACCAGCAAGCGGTGATCGATCACCCCGAAGCCCGGCTCGACCTGCCCCAGCCGCTCCGCTCTCGTGAACTCCTCGTCACCAGCAGGTTGATCGAGGCTGCTGGCACGGCGCGCGCCCGAGACCTCGAACGCTTCAAGGACGTGGTCGACGTTCGCCCCCAGCTCGCTGGCCAGCTCCAGTACCGTCGGTGACCGGCCGAGCCTCTGGGTCAGCTCCTCGTCGGCCCGGCGGACCTCGAGGTGGAGCTCCTGAGCCCGCCGGGGCGGGCGGACGCTCCAGGTCCGATCGCGCAGATATCGCTTCAGCTCACCGTCGATGGTGCGGTTCGCGAAGGTCGAGAACGACACCCCCAGATCTGGATCGAAGCGCTCGACCGCTCGGAGGATGGCGAGCAGGGCCACCTGACGCAGATCGTCCTCGGGCTGGCCGCGCTGCGCGTACCTGCGCACGTGGTAGTCCGCCAGGGCCCGATTGGCCTCGACCAGCTCGTTGCGCAGGTTGCGATCGCCGGTGGCCCGGTAGCGCCTGAACAGCTCGACATCGGCGCTCTTCACCGCAGGGGTCGTGCCGGCGCCGGTCGGGCGCGCCTGGTCATCGGCGTCAGGCACCCGGCGCCTCTGGCAGCTTCACCAGGCGGAACCTCCGCCGGTTACTGTCGCTGGCCAAGTGGTGCTCGGTGGTGGTCACCGCCAGGAGGTCCGCGGCGACGGGGTGGAGCCGGAGATCCGAACCATCCGACGGGCAGCTTCCCTCGATCTCCACTCCGCCATCGGCGCGGAAGCGGTAGACGAGCTCAAGGTCACCCCCGGGCGCGCCCTCGAGCAGCACCGCGCACGCCTCGTCGATCGCCAACCGCAGGTCCTCAAGGTGATCGAGATCGAAGCCCGCATCGGTGGCCACACCAGAAGCAGCGAGCCGAGCCAACCGAAGGAAGCGAGGGTTCGCCGGGATGGTGAGTCTGACCTCCCCGCTGCGGATGGCGTCCGCCGGACCCATCATCCTTCCTCGAGATGGAGCTGGTCGACCAGCCCCGTCACTTCGAGCAACCGCATCGTGGTCTGGCTCGGGTTGCGTAAGCGCAACTCCCCATCGCGCTCGCTCAGCTCCCGGTGAGCGGTGAGCATCGCCCGTAACCCGGACGAGTCGATGAAGCTCACTCCGGTCAGGTCGAGCACCACCGTGCGATCGCCCGCTTCGATGCGCTCCTTCACGGCGCTGGCCAAGAACGGCGCCGTATGAGGGTCGAGATCACCGTGGAGGCGGAGCACGGCCTCGCTGTCGGCGGTGGTCTCCTCAATCTGAAGGGGTGGCTCAGCCATGGGCGTCACGATACCGAGCGCTCCCACCGGGAGACGGGTCGACGCCGGGACGAGGCGTTCAAGCAGACGGCGGAGGTGGTCGATGAAAAGTAGGGACAGCACGCCCACGCACGCTCCGTGACCCCTCATGCGAAACGACATGTCCACAGCTCGGACTCCCACCCGTCGCCGGCGACGAGCAGCCGCCCTCACCAC
Source organism: Rhabdothermincola sp. (assembly GCF_036846205.1). Taxonomy (NCBI): domain Bacteria; kingdom Bacillati; phylum Actinomycetota; class Acidimicrobiia; order Acidimicrobiales; family Iamiaceae; genus Rhabdothermincola; species Rhabdothermincola sp. The sequence continues at coordinate 16,156 of NZ_DAIUCK010000042.1, forward strand.
CGCGATCGCCATCCTGCTCGCGGGCCTCGCCACTGCCATCCCGGCCCGCGCGGTCCCCCAATCCAGTGAGGAGCTGCAGTTCCACATGCTGCTCAACCAGCTCCGGACCGGGTTCGGGTTGGCTCCGCTGTCCTGGGACGACGGGCTGGCCGACACGGCCCGGAACTGGTCCTCGGTGATGCTCCAGAGCGACACGCTGATGCACGATCCGAACCTCGGCGCCTCCCTCGACTGGGCTGTTCCCGGCTGGACCAGGGGTGGGGAGAACGTCGGCGTGGGTTGGGACGTGACGGGCATCCACAACGCCTTCGTCAACAGCGGGCCCCACTTCGCCAACATGGTCGGTGACTTCAACCGGGTCGGCATCGGCGTGCAGCGCAACGGCGCCAAGATCTTCGTCACCGTCCGCTTCGCCAAGGCCCCGGCGGACGCACCGGGCTCGACCCCCACTGGTTCCTTCGACGGCGTGAGCCAGACGGGTGAGGGCACGGCCACGGCCTCAGGGTGGGCGCTGGATCCCGACACCAGCGGCACGATCGACGTCCACGTGTACGTGAACGGCGGGTGGGGCGGAGCGACCAAGGCCAGCGGCAACCGGCCCGATGTGGGCCAGGTGTTCCCCCAGTACGGCCCCAACCGGGGGTGGAACATCAGCCTCGGCGGGCTCACCCCCGGCACGCACCAGATCTGCGCGTACGCCATCAACGCGCCCGGGAGCAAGGGGTGGAACCCGTTGCTCGGATGCCGCAGCGTGACCATCCGCCGCCTCGGCAGCCCGTTCGGCTCGATCGACGGGCTGGCCCAGCGCGGGCCGGGCGAGCTGATCGTGCAGGGATGGGCGCTCGACCCCGACACCACCGGCGCGATCGACGTCGAGGTCTGGATCGACGGGGTGAAGAACGTGTCGGGCGTCGCGGATCTCTCCCGGCCAGACGTGCAGCGGGCGTTCGGTCTGGGCGACCGCCACGGCTACCGGCTCGTCGCCACCGGGGTCTCCGGGGGATCGCACCTGGTCTGCGTCCGCGGGATCAACGCCGCCGGCACTCCCGGGACCAGCCAGAACATCGGCTGCACTCCCGTGACGATGCCCAGCACGCCGTTCGGGTCGCTCGACTCGGTGTCGAGCCCGAGGGCGGGTGTGGTACGGCTCTCGGGCTGGGCGCTGGACCCGGAGGTGGCCGCGGCGATCGACGTCCACGTCTACGTCGACGGCCGGTGGGGCACCCTGGCGACGGCCAACAGGAGCCGCCCCGACGTGGGACGGGTGTACCCCGCCTGGGGCTCCCTGCACGGCTACGTGATCGATCTCGCGGCAACGAAGGGCGCCCACCAGGTGTGCGCGTACGCCATCAACGCCCCCGGCACCGTCGGCACCAACCCGCTGCTCGCCTGCCGCACGGTCACCGTCGGCTGAGCCGCACCGGCGGCGACTCGGCCCGCACGACCACTCCCTGCCCCCGCCGACCACGCTCGGTGCTGGCAGGCCGAACGCGTGCTCCAGCAGGCGTTCGGCCTGCCAGAACGGGAGATTGCACCGGTTGCGGTTACCGAGCGAAACAATCGAGTGGCCCTTGACACACCCTCCGCGCGCGTCAATCATGGGGCCGGTCGCACGGTCCTCCCGAGGGCCGCGGCTCACCACCAGCGGGGGGTCCAGCCACTTGCTGACGGTGAACCTACGGGGACGTACCGCCCGATCCGGGCACGATCGCCGGTTGACGGTCCCATCCTCACAGTGCCCGGCGAGCGACCACCGGGCTTCATCCACCATCAAAGGGGGAATTACGTGAAGATGCGTTCACGCGTTGTGGCTGTCGCCGCAGCGGCCGGCCTCGCCGCCGGCATGCTGGCGTTCGGCGCAGGCACGTCCAGCGCTCAACCGACCGTGCTGATCGACTGCGATCACGTCATCGGCAACGGTACGGTCTCGCCTGGCATCACCAATGCTTCGCTGCAGCAGAACATCGCCGTGAAGGGCGCCAAGGCGTACTCGGCTCCCTGCAGCGGCGTGCTGGTGACGGCCCTCAGCCTGGGCGACGCTATCTCGGTCAGCGGCAAGTTCACCACTGACCCGGACCCGAAGAACCCGTTCGTGTCGGGTGGTTTCAGCTGCGATCCGAGCGCGACCTCGCCTGACCAGCCCTACCCGCCGTACGGCAAGCTGGCCACCAAGTTCGCCGGCATCAACCCGTTCACCGGCAAGAACTACGCCGCGTCGGCCTTCGTGCGCCTGGGCAGCGACCCGGCGTACCTCGACTCGGCCACGGTGACCGGCATCGTCACCAAGGGTGTCGGCGTCGGCGGTGACGTCAGCGGCGGCTTCCTGCAGCAGCCGGTGGCCACGACCGCTGGTCCGGTCACCAACCCGTCGTACCTCGACAACACGCCGGGCGCTGGCTCGGTCGTGCCGCAGATGGGCTCCCTGAACGCCGGCCTCGGCTGCATCGGTGGCACCGACCAGCTGACCGCGGTGGTGTTTGGCACCGACGGCGACAGCCTGCTGAGCCTGCTCGGCCCGACCCCGCCGTTCGACAGCTCGATCATGGTGAGCTTCCCGTGATCGTCTGACCGGACGAAAGGCTCGCCACCGCGAGTCTGTGGAGCAGCCCACCCTCCGGGGTGGGCTGCTTCGCGTCCTGGCCCACTCGTGCGCGAACCACCCGAGCGATCCGGGCCGGACTACGCTGCGCCGACCCCGTCCAGTCGATCGCCCGACCCGGCCCCCGCCGAAGGAGTCCCAGCCGATGCCCCGGATCCCCGCTCGAGCACGACGAGGGCTCGTTCCGTTCACCGTGGTGTTCGTGCTCGTCGCCGCGGCTTGCGACTCCGCGCCGGACAAGGGCTACGACCGCGGCGGTTGGGACCAGTCGGCCCTGGAGGAGATCACCGCCATCGCCGAGCAGGTGCAGGCCAGCCCGGTGGGCTGCGAGGGGTTCGGGCCGGAGCCTTGGGATGCCTACGTCGAGACCTACCGCCGGCTCGGGTGGGCGATGCCTGCCGCGCAGGGCAACTGCGAGGGCTCCGGTGAGGATCTCACCTTCTACGGGTTCGTCGACGACGCGGCTCAGCAGCGATGGGTGCGGGCCAAGGCCAAGGCGCTGTGCGAGCGCGGCTACCAGGTGGACTGGCGCTTCGGCCTGCCCTACGTCGACGGGGGCAACTGGGTTATCGAACCCGACTCGTTCGACGTCGCCTACCAGCTCGGTGACCTGTTCAACCGGCCGGGCTCGGACATGTGCACCGACGCCGGATTCGAGCCACCCCCGCCTGACGTGACCATCCCGGCGTCCACCTCGACCGACCCGCCGCCGACCACCTGAGGCCCGCCCAGGCCTAGTCCTCGCCGGCCACGCAGCTCCAGATCAGCGATCGCAGGTTGGCGATCTCGTCCGGTCCCAGCTTGGTCACGTCGTCGATCTCGCTGACGTAGCCGGGGCCGCAGTGTACGGATCGACCGTCTCCATCGGTCACCACCAGCACCACCCCGGGTCGCTCCGGGGGTGAGATCCACACCACCGTGCCCGTTGCCCGGTCGATCTCGAGGGGCACCAGCTTCCCGTCCGGGTAGGCCATCTCCACCGAGCGCACCTCGGGCGGCACCACCACCACCAGCGCGTCGTACGGGGTCTGCGCCGCGTCGGCGTCGACCACCACCGCGATCTGCTGGTCGAGGTCCTCGTCCGGGGACGGTGGGAGCACGCACCGGGCGCCCCCGGGGAACGGGGCGAAGTGCTCACCCACCGGCGTGAGGGGGGGATCGGCCTCCAGCCGCCAGCAGGACCCGCCGTTCGTGCCAGGCGCCCGCTGGAGGGTCCAGCGCACCCCGGCAGTGGTGCCGGAGCGGACGGCCTGGTAATCACCATCGGGCTTCGACGTTGCGAGCTGGGAGGGATCGGCGGTCACGTCGGCCAGCTCCTCGGCGGGGATCGGCTCCACGGTGACGTCGTCGCCGTAGGAGAGGACCCGGTAGTCGATCACCCGACCCGACCCCTCCACCCGCACCCGGCGCAGCCGCGCCTGGTCGTCCACCCACAGCTCGGTGCGTGCACCACCGGCCGACCCGTCGGAAACGGCTCCCACCGCCTCGTATCGAGTCCCCGACGTGTCACCCACCTCGTCGCCAGCGGTGGGTTCGAGCGAGACGTTCGCCGCGCTGAGACGATCGAGCAGCAGGAACGGGTCGTAGGAAGCCAACAGGGTGCCGACGAGACCGCTGCGCCCGAACCGGGCCCAGGGGGGATCACTCCCCAGCCGTGAGAACAACGGGACGGCCCGCTTCGCGTCCTCGTCACCGACCGCCACCCGCTCGATGTAGACGTCGTCGCCGTTCCAACGCACCGACGCGGGGAGCACCGCCTCGGGGGTGAAGACCGGGACGGTGAGCTCCCCTCGGGGAGGCGACGCTCCCGCCGCACCCGACAGCTCGCCACTCCGCTCCCCCTGGGTGACAGTGCCCTCGTAGCGCAGGGTGCCCGCGGCCACGGTGGCCTCCCGGACCTTGGCCATCGCCTGCACCCCCGGCAGCTCCTGCAGCACCGGCTTGCTGCCACCCGAGCAGGCCACCACGCCCCCGAGCAGCACGATGGCGACGACGACCAGCACGATCCGGCGACGCATGGGCGGAGATTCTCGCGCGGCCCGCCGAGAGGGCCCGGTCACCCGCCGCGAGGCCGGCGAGCGGCGAGGCACCGGTATGCTGCGGCTTCCCGGCTGACGAGGTGCTCCACCCACGATGTCGACCAACCGCAAGCTCGCGATCGGTGCGGCCATCCTGGTGGCGATCGCGGCCGTGATCGCTGTCGCTGTGCTCGCCAGCCGCGGCCGCGATGACGCCGGCGAGGCGGCCACCACGACCCTGCCCCCGCCGACCACGTCCACGACGGTCGAGACCACCACCACCACGACCGCCGCGACGTCGGAGACGACCGCGACGCCGACCACCAACCCGGTGACCACCGACGATCCGGCCGAGCTGGCGGCGTTGCGCGACGCCTACCGCCAGGGCTTCGAGCAGACCTGCCGGGCGATCTTCGGGCTCAGCCCCGACGGGCAGATGGAGGACCCGGAGGACCCCGGCACGTTCTGGTCCCTCGACGAGTGCCTGTCGGAGATGGACGTCACCACCGGTGAGATCTACGACACCGTCCAGGACGCGTTCGACGGGGGCATCGAGGACGCCGAGTTCACGGCCGACAGCTTCACGGCCTCCGGTCGGCTGTGCTCGAGGACCGGGCGCTGCTGGTCCTCCTGACCCGGAGAGCGGCTCAAGGTCGGGCCCGGATCCGCCGATGGCCTTCGGGGACCACGGAGGCGAGACGTTGCACCAGCCACAGACGATCGACTTGCGCGCGCCACGCACGATCGAGGAGCTCGGCATCCCGCTCGCTCTTGTGCAGGACCTCATCCTCCGGCGGGCGCTGTTCGAGGGGAGGACCTCCACGCTCCAGCTGGCCACCGCGCTCGGGTTGAGCGTGGCGGTCACGTCCAAGGTCATCGAGGATCTCCGGGAGCTGCGCCACCTGGAGGTGCTCGGCCTCGACGGCTTCGACTACCAGCTCGAGCTCACACAGCAGGGCCGGGATGCGGCGATGGAGCGGATGCAGCTGTGCCGGTACGCGGGCGCGGCCCCGGTGGCGCTCGACCAGTACGTGCAGGTCGTGCGGGCGCAGAGCGCGCAACCGGTGGTCACCCGCGAGTCCATGCAACACGCGTTCGCCGACCTGGTGGTCAGCGACTGGCTGCTCGACGAGCTCGGTCCGGCGCTGCTCACGCCCGGCGCGATCTTCCTCTACGGCCCCCCGGGCACGGGCAAGACGAGCCTGGCCGAGCGGCTCATCCGGGTCCATGGCGACCACGTGTTCATCCCCCGCGCGGTCGAGGTCGACAGCCAGATCATCACCGTCTACGACCCGGTCGTGCACGAGGCCGTGCCGGAGCAGCCGGCCGAGCTCGACCCGCGCTGGGTGCTCTGCCGCCGGCCGTCGGTCATCGCCGGCGGGGAGTTGACCACCTCGATGATGGACCTCACCTACGAGTCCAGCAACGGGGTCTACCTGGCACCGATCCAGATGCAGGCCAACAACGGGCTGCTGATCATCGACGACTTCGGGCGCCAGTCGATGACCCCCGAGCAACTCCTCAACCGCTGGATCGTGCCTCTCGACCGCCGGGTCGACTACCTGTCGCTGGCCTACGGCGTGCGGTTCGAGATCCCCTTCGACGTGAAGGTGGTGTTCTCCACCAACCTGGAGCCGGCCAGCCTGGGCGACGAGGCGTTCTTCCGGCGGATCCAGAACAAGATCCTCGTCCCCTCCATCGACGACGCGGAGTTCGACGTCGTGCTACGCAGCGCGGCGGCCCGGTACGGCATCGCCATCGAGCCCGGGGCCGAGGAGTACCTGCGCGAGGTGAGCCGCCGCCACGGGGACGGTGACCTGCGCCCCTACCTCCCCCACGAGGTGTGCAAGATCCTGCGCGCCGTGTGCGCGTACCGCGGGGAGCCACCGGTCCTCGATCGGGGCAACGTGGACCGGGTGGTCGGGATCTACTTCACCCACGCAACCCGTGAACGGGCTGCGAGCAGTGGCAACGGCCACCCGGGCGCTCCCGGTGGGCCGCAACCACCGCCGATGACCACGCTGCCCGCCTTGAGTGCCTCCGACGCCGTTCGTTAGCGTTCGCGCATGCCCCGGCGCCCTCCGGGGGGCCGCACCCCTCCCGATCCCCCGACTCCCGGGGCTGGGATCGCACCGGGCCGGCAGCCGCCAACCTCGCCGGGAACCGCTGCGCTCCGCCTCCCGCCCGTCGCGTGGGCTGGCCTGGCGACGATCGCAGTGGCCCTGTTCGCCACCGCGATGCTGGTCGGCACCCGCTACGGGTACCACCGTGACGAGCTGTACTTCATGGCCTGCGGGCAGCGATTGGCCTGGGGGTACGTCGACCAGCCCCCGTTCACCCCTGCGGTGGCCAGGCTCGCCAGCGAGGTGTTCGGCAACTCGCTGCCGGGGTTGCGGGTCTTCCCCGCCCTCGCCGGCGTCGCGGTCCTGGTGCTCCTGGCGTTGCTCGTGCGCGAGCTCGGTGGTGGCCGGCGAGCCCAGCTCCTCGCGGCCGGCACCGCGGCGCTGATCCCCCTGTTCCACACTCCGGCGATGGTGCTGAGCACCACGACGTTCGACCTCGTGGTGTGGGGCGCGTGCCTCGTGCTGGCGGCCCGCATGCTGCGCACCGGCGACGACCGGCTCTGGCTGGCGATCGGCGCGGTGGCCGGGGTGGGGCTGCTCAACAAGCACGCCGTGGTGTTCCTCGTGCTCGGTCTGGTCGCCGGGCTGCTGATGTCCTCCAAGCGGTCGCTGCTGCTACGACCCACCGCCCTCGCCGGCGGCGTGCTCGCGCTCGCCATCTGGGCACCGAACCTGTGGTGGCAGGCCCGGCACGGCTGGCCCGTCTTCGAGATGAGCGAGGCGCTGCAAGCCAAGAACGCCAGCGCGCTCGGCATCCTGCTGTGCCTCCCGGGCGTGCTGGTACTGGCGGGTGTCACCTCCGTGGTGATCTGGGGTCCCGGGCTGTGGTGGCTGGTGCGGGCTCGGGACGCCGCCAGCTTCCGCGCCCTCGGCGGTCTGGCGCTGGTCGTCACCGTGTCGATGACCTTCCTGGGGGGCAAATCCTACTACCTGGCGCCGGTGGTCTTCGTCCTGCTCGCCGCCGGGGCGATCGTGATCGAGCGCCAGGACGCCGTCCTGCGTCGGGTGGCCGTCGCTGCTGCCGTGGCCGCCGGGGTGTTCACCTTGCCGTTCTCGGTCCCGATCCTCCCAGCCGATGCGCTCGGCCCGGTCATCAGCGTGAACGCGGAGTTCGGGGAGATGTACGGCTGGCCCGAGCTGACCGACCAGCTCGCCGACGCCTATCGCCGCCTCGCGCCCGCCGAGCGGGCTCACGCGGTGGTCCTCACCGCCAACTACGGCGAGCACGGCGCGGTGGTGCACTACGGCGGCGGTCGAGGTCTGCCCGAGCCCTACAGCGGCCACAACGATCTGTGGTGGTGGGGACCTCCACCGGCGACGACCACGGCGGTGGTCGCGGTCGGGCTCCCACCGGAGACGCTGAGCCAGCACTTCCGCTCGGTGGAGGTGGTGGGGTTCGTCACCAATCCGGCCGGTCTGGACAACGAGGAGGCCGGGCAACCGATCGTCCTCGCTCGCGGCCCCCTGGCCGGATGGGACGTCATCTGGCCAGCCCTGCGCCGCTACGGCTGAACCCGGCGGTCACCCGCTGAGCACACCGTGGAGGGCGCTGCTCAGGGCCACGAACTCCTCCAGCTCGGCCGGCATGAGCACCCCGAGCACCCGGCCCATCATGGCGTCGGTGGCCGCTTCGGCGGACGCCCAAGCCTCGGCCACGCCAGCCACGTCGGGGTAGGGCTCGGGCCAGCCGAAGATGCCGGCCATGTACGGCGTCCTCACCAGTACCGCTTCGAGAGGCGTCAGACCGGCGGCGAGCACCGCTGCGCCGTGCAGTGCCGCCCGGAGCTCCCGCAGGCCGTTCATGCGATGGACCGCCAGGGCGCTGGCGTCATCGGCCGGGGGCTCCTCCAGCGCCCGCCACCCGGCGAACAGCGGCGCTCCGGCCGGGCTCGCCGCCTCGACCACCTGCCCGGCGAGCGCCGCCAACCGAGCGGCGTCGACGTCAGCGGGCACGTGCTCCCGCGCCCAGTCGTGGCACGCCGCCGCCCAGGCCGCTGCCGCGTCGCGGCGTGACATCACCGAGGCACTGGCTTCCCACATCCGGCGCACCGTGGGCGGGTGGAAGAAAACGAAGGCCGCGGCGACGACGTCCGCGTCGACCTCACCCAGCGCGGCCCCTCGACCGGCCACGTAGAAGTCCATGCCGTCGAAGCCCAGCTCCGCCCCCCTTGCATAGGTGCTCGGGGCCAGCATGAACAGACTCGAGATCCCGCCGACCGCCTCGGCCGAGGCTCGCGCTGCATCTTCCGGTGTCATGGACCGGCATCTTACGGAACGGTGATGCCCCGGCGGCTCGGGTGGGGACCTTCAGCGTCCGGTGACCGACCAGTGCCACGGTTCGCTCGGGAGGTTGATGAAGCCGAAGCGCCCCGCGTTGGCGGCCATCCACTGGAAGGCCGGGCTGTCACGGCTCACGATCGCCCGGCCATTCCAGGTGAAGTCGACCGCCAGGCCCCGCTCGTGCATCGAAGTCCCGGGAATGGCGGTCGGTGGCGTACACAGGCTGGCGGGCATCTCGTAGATCGCGTAGGCGCTGGTGCCGCAGTTCTGGCGTCGCAGGGCGATCTGCTGGTTGATGTCCCGGTAGCCGCTCCCACCCAGGACGAACCCGTCCGCGGCCGCCGCGGCGAGCAGCGCTTCGAGCTGGTCCGCGATCGAGGCGGCCACGGTGATCCCGCGCACGGTGCGCAGGGGCGGCGCGCTGACAGGAGGTGGGGG